>JAUIEH010000131.1 GCA_030428405.1 Alphaproteobacteria bacterium | reverse complement strand
GGCCAGCGCGGTGAGCGCGTCCACCGTTTCGCGGTCGAGCGGCTGGTTGGACAAATCGATCGTCAGGCCGGCGACCTCGAAAGAGAGCTGCTCGCCGCGCGCGGGCTCAACAGCATCAAGCTGTGCGAGCGGGGTGCGCTCCTTTGCAGCAAGCGCCTTGAGCGCCTTCCATTCCGAGCTAGCCGTCACCGTCACGCCAAACCCTCCAAGTCTCGGCGACGTTAGAGCGCGGAACGCCGCGTGCGATCAACGCTGCGGCGCGCGCTTTGCATCTTTGAGGGGAAAACCGCCTGAACGGCGCCATTTTGAGGCGAAAGCCATGATCAGAACGCTAGCCGCCACCCTCGCCCTCGCCGCCTTCTGCGCGCCCGCATCTGCGACGGATGCGCCCGAAGCGCCCTTCAACGCCTATTACGAAGACGTGCTCGCGCGCGCCGACGCGGGTCTTTGGCGCGCCGACGCCGCCGGCGCCGAGCTGGCGCTCTCTGGAAATCGCGCGGCGACTGCGCTTGATGAAGACGATCCGCTTCTCGCCGCCGCCGCCGAATTCGCCCGCGCCTCCGCCGCCGCCAGCGCGCGCTTGCGCGCCAATCACGGTCCCGCCGATCTCGCCTGCATCTTCGCCGGCATGGCGCAGGACGCTGAAGCGCGCATGGGCGACATCGCATCTGCGCCGACCACGCTCGTGCGCGCGCGCGAAGTCGCGGGTCTGCGCGCTCTCTTCAACGACGCCGTCATCCTGACCCCGGGTGGAGATGAAAACGGGGCCGCCCCGGATGGAACGGCCCCGCAATTCAATTGCCCGCTCGCCCGTCCCGATCGAGGCCAGGCGCCGCAGGATTATCTGCGTTAGGAATATTTGACGGTGCAGCCATAGCGCAGCGTTTCCGGCTGCGCGATTTCCTCGCCCGCCGAAATCGACGTCAGCGCCGCGCGCACATAATTGGTCGCGCCTTCCGCTGCGGCCGCATCAGCCGTGTTGCGATCATCGACCGCGCCGATATAGGCGACTTCGCCCTCGTGGACGATGAAGATGTCGGGCGTGCGGCGCGCATCATAAAGCCGGCCGATCTCGCCTTCGGGATCGAGAATGAGCGCGCTCGGCGCGCCGCCATGCTCGTCGACATAAGCCTGGAGCTCGGCGCCTTCGAGGTAATCGCGATGGTTCGGATTGGTCGAGTTAACCGCGACCCAGACGACGTCATCGGCGGTTGCGTCGACCTGCATGCTCGGAATCGAGCCTGTGTTGTAGTGGCGCTGAACGTAAGGACAGCCCGGATTGACCCACTCCAGCACGACCGTGCGGTCGGCGTAATCGGCCATTGAGAATGTCTCGCCACTGACGGTTTCGACTGTGAAGTCGGGCGCTGGCGCGCCGATGGCGGGCGCTTCCTGCGCATCGGCGCTGATGATGGCGCCGGCGGTGAGAGCCGCCGCGCACGCCACGCCGGCCATGAGCGAAATATTTCTACGCGAAATCAGGATCATCAGTAGTGCTCCATTCTGGTCACTCGCCGCTCACGCGGTTCACGGCGTCGATAACAATGCTTTCGGTCAAGAGCTGAGGCAGGATCAAAGGATCGCCCTCGGGTGCGAACAACAAATAGAGCGGCACGCCGGAACGACCATAGCGGGCGAGTTCGTCCGCGATCAGCGCGTCGCGGCTCGTCCAGTCAGCCGTCAGGAAGACGACGTCGTTTTCGGTGAATGCGTCCTGTACGGAGCGCCGCGTCAGCGCGACGCGCTTGTTGAACTGGCAGGTGATGCACCAGGCCGCCGTGAAATCCACGAATACGGAACGACCCTCCGCTCGCAGAGCCGCCACGCGTTCCGGCGACCAGGCTTCCTCTTCCGCCGTGACGATGGCCTGCGCGCTCGGCGCGCCCGCCGTCAGCGCAACGCCGGTTATGGCGGCGATGAACACGAGCGCGGCTGCGGCCCGCCCGATCAACGCGCCAAGCCCGCTGGCGCTGCGCGCCTGGCGAAACGCCCAGATAAGGAACGCCAGCGCCGTCATCGCCGCGAGCGCCGCCAGCACGGCCTCAGCGCCGGACTGACGCGCGAGCACCCAGACCAGCCAGACGGCGGTGAGGAACATCGGAAAGGCGAGGAACTGGCGGAACGCATCCATCCACGCGCCCGGCTTGGGCAGCATGCGCAACAGGCCCGGCGCAAAGCTCAACACCACGAAGGGCGCCGCCAGTCCAAGCCCGATCGCTGCAAAGGTGATGAGCGAGACATAAGCCGGCTGGGTCAGTGCGAAGCCAAGCGCGCCGGCCATGAACGGCGCCGTGCACGGCGTTGCGACGATCACCGCGAGGACGCCGGTGAAAAACGCGCCGACATCGCCGCCGCGCGCCGCCAGTCCGCCGCCGACATTCTGCAACCCGCCGCCGATTTCAAACGCGCCGATCAGGTTCAGCCCGATGGCGAACATCAACATGGCGAGCGCCGTCACGAAGAGCGGGTTTTGCAGCTGAAAGCCCCAGCCCGCGCTTGCGCCCGAAGCCTGCAGCGCGGCCAGCAATCCGCCCAGCGCCAGAAAGCTGACCAACACGCCCGCCAGAAAGACAAGGCCGTGGCGGCGCACTTCGCCGGGGTGGTCATGCGCGCGCTTGGCGAAGCCGAACGCTTTGATCGACAGAACCGGAAACACGCACGGCATCAGGTTGAGGATCAGACCGCCGAGAAAGCCGCCAATGATCAATCCGATGAGACCGCCGCCACCAGAGAAGAAGTCCAGCGCGCCGCTCAACGAGCCGCCACCGCCTGAGGCGCTGGAACCGCCGCCGCCTGCAGCGCCCACGGCGCCGATCTCGACCGCGCCTTCAGTCGCGGCGGTCAGTTCGATGGCGCGGCGCTCACCGCCGGTTTCAAAGACAAGCACGCCCGCCAGCTCGACCAGCGCATCGCGCAGACCGAAAGCCGGCGTCAGGGTCATCAATAGCCCGTCCGACCCGAAAACCGCCGGCTGAGCTGCGTTATGGTCGAGCATCGAACCATCGAAGGGAAAGAAATGCGGTTCGGCGCGCCCGCCCGCTTCAAGCAATGGCGCCAGCGCGTCGCCGGTGATCGAAAGCTCGACACGGCCGTCGTCGGCGCGCTCCAGCCCGGCTGAGAGACCTTCCGGGCGCGGCGCCTGCTCGATCGTTTCTGCGATGCGGCCCGCCCAGCGCCGGTCCGGCGCAGCCGAGCCTTCAACGGTCTGAAGCTCGATGGCGAGATCGGCGTCGCCTGGAATGCAGATGTCCTCGCATTCCAGCCAGGTGGCGTGCGCGCTGATCGTAACGGGCGTGCCGACAGCCAGGTCGACCGGCGCGGAAAGCGTTACGGGCAAAAGGATTTCGCCCTCATAGCCGTAATTGGTCAATACGCCTTCGAAGGGCAGCGCGTGCGGCGCCGGCCAGGTCAAATCGCCCGCTTCGAAGCCCTCGGGCAGGTCCCAGTCAATGCGCGTCGGCTCGCCCGCATCTCCCGGATTGCGCCAGTATGTGTGCCAATGCGGGTCCATGCGCAGACGCAAAGCGAGCTGCACGTCCTCGCCGGGCGCGACCGCGTTGGCTGCGGAGACGAGCTGGGCTTCGACATTTTCTGAGCGGTCGATCACGCCCTCGCCGGCCTGGGCGGCCGTGCTGGCGGCGAGCGCGGCTGAGACGCCGGCGATGAGGGCTGCAGGCCAACGGCGCAATGGTCGCAAGATGCGGTCCTTCCCGAAGTCTCGACGTGTTCTCCGGCATATAGCGCAAGACGCGGAGCGAGGTCAGAGCGCTCGCGCGAATGTTATGCGCCGCGAGCTTCCAGCGACATGCGGCGCAAACGCAAACCGGCCCGCCAGGGCGGGCCGGTCGCTAGGTCTGATGGTGCGGGCCTTCGCCGCGCGTGATCAGTTCGGCGCTTCGAACGATGCGCCCGGCGCGGGCTGCAGGCCGGCATTGATGTCGGTCTGGGCCTGACGCAGCGCGCGATTGATGACGCGGTCCCAGTTCACCAGCGAGGCTGAGTGAATGTAGACAGCCGCCAGAGCGCCGCTATTGCGCATTTCGAGGAAGGTCGCGTCCGGCAGGTTGTGCAGCTTGTCGATGGAGACGGCGAAATATTCCGCCACCTTCACCGGTTCGCCGGTCGTGCCGTCATCGTTGCGCGGCTGGAATTTCGCTTCGCGCTTTTCGAACAGATCGTGTTGCTTGAGCACATCGACGAGCTGCGCGGTGACGCGGCGCTGCTGTTCGAACGCTTTCAGGAATTCGATGGCGTTGTTGGTGAACTCGGTCGGCGTGTTGCCGTTGAAGAACGGCGTTTCCGCATTCTCACCCACCAGCTCGGAGCCGGCGTCCACGCAAACGATGAAGTTGTTCGTCTGCGGGTCTTCGGCGAGCGTGAACGGATAGCGGCGGACAAAGGCCGGCAGATAAGCGTCATCATCCGGCTTGCCGTCGCGATCGACATAGAGGTTCTGGCCCTGGCGCAGGCCCATGACGCAGAGCGGCACCATCGGATCGCCGAGAAAAACGATCGGATAGGACACCGAGGCGGCGGCGAACTCAGCGACCGTGACCGGCGCGAGATGGCTTTCGCGGGCGAATTTGAACGCCCCGTCGAGCTGTTTCAGACCGAGCGCGCCGTGTTTTGCCGGATCCAGCGGCTCCGGGCGTCTGAAGAACGGCACGTTGCCGGTGATTTGTGGGGTACCTTGGCTCGTGTCGGCCATTGTTCGCGCGTCTCCAGCAAATAGAAGTCAATAATCAGACGGTTCGGCGCGCAACAAACGCCAAACGCGCTCGCACCGCAAGAGTGCGAGCGCAGAACTTGGCCTTGCAATGGCTGTGCAAGTCGGTCGAGGGGCGAATTAGAACCGCGCCGACAACCTCACGGCGAAATTTCGTCCTGGCAGCGGCAGAAAATCCTTCAGCGCCGATGCGTGAACGCGGCCCTCTTCATCCGTGACGTTTCGCGCCTCGAAAATCACCGACACATCGTCGGCGAAAGTCGGACGCACGGTCGCTGAGAGATTCACCAGCGTGTAGTCGTCGGTCGGCAGCTCAAACTGGGCGACTTCGTCCTGCTCGCCGACATGTTCGACTTCTGCGCGCAAGGCCAAAATGTCGCGTTCGGCCTCAAAACCGAGCGTCACCGAATAAGGCGGAATCCGCGGCAAATTGCCGAGCGAGTCCGTTTCCGCGCGCACATAGTCGAACGCGGCGTCGCCAGAAAACGCCCAGCCGGCGTGTTCGAACAACAAGGCTTCGACGACGAATTCGCCGCCCCACAGCATCGCGTCGTCCTGGAGGAAGCGGAATACGGGCAGGCCGTCCTCTTCGTCAGCCGTCGGGGCGAGGAAGATAAAGTCCTCGAACGAGGTGACGAACACTGCGGCGTCGAATGAGACATTGCCGTGATCGTGGTGATAGCTCACGTCCATCGACAAGGCGGTTTCGAGGTCGAGATCGGGATTGCCGATTTCAAAAGACCGCGTCGCCAAATGCGGTCCGTCTCCGAACAATTCGATATCAGTCGGCGCGCGCTGCGTGCGTGACAGCGAAACGCCCAGGAAGCTGTCATCGCTCGGCCGCCAAAATACGCCGCCGGAAAGGCTCAGCATCGTGAAGTCGCGATCGGCGCCCGTTGTCGGCTCGATGTCGCGCCGTTCCACGCGGGCGCCGCCCTCAAGACCCCAGGCCCCGAAATCGATGCGTTGCGCGACGAAAACGCCGACGTCATCCGTTGTCACCGGATCGATGAAGGCCTCCTCGCCGACCGCCGAGAAATCCCTGTGCGAAGCCTGCAGGCCGACCAAGCCGGACCAGCGATCACCGGCTTCGCCGTTGCGCAGTGCGACGCGGCTTTCCCATCCTTCATTGGAGAACAAGGTTCCGACTTCGCCTGAGCCTTCGATTTCGGCGTGCTCGTAATCGGCGATGCCGACCGAAAACTCAGCGCGATCAAACGGTCCGAGCGCGACATTAATCTCGCCGCGAATGTCGAAGCGCAGCTGTTCCATGTCGATGCGCGCGTCGCCCTCTTCCTCGTGGTCGTGCTCGTCTTCGTCGTGGTCCTCGTCTCCGTGATCCTCGTCTTCGTCGTGCTCTTCTTCTTCGTGTGCGTGCGCATGACCGCCGGGAATGCCGTAATCAGCGTCATACTGACGAACCGAGACGCCGATCAGACCCCAGTCGGCGATAAACGAGCCGCCTGCGCCGATGGTGGTGAATTCAAAGTCAGAGTTGGGGACGTAGCCGTAAGCTTCTTCTTCTTCCTCGTGCTCGTGTTCGTCCTCGTGATCCTCGTCGTGGTCCTCGTCATGATCGTGATCTTCGTCGTCGTGATCGTGGTCCTCTTCCTCCATCGCACGCTGGAGCGCCGATTCCGCGAAGCCCGGAATGTCATAGTCATCGCCCGTGCGCCGGCTGGCTTCGAGCTGCAACACGACTTGCCCGAAACCCGTGCGAATGCGGCCCGCGCTGAGGAAACCATCGTCCACGGATGAAACGCCAAGCACGAGCTGTCCGTCGACGCCGCCATCCACGGGCGCGGTCGGTATGCGCCCGTCAATGACATTGACGACGCCGCCAATCGCATTGCCGCCATAAGCGATGGCGGCGGGACCGCGCAGAATCTCGACGCGCTCTGCATCCAGCGTTTCGGCGGTCACGGCGTGGTCGGGGCTGGCGGTGGAGGCGTCGATCAGGCCGACGCCATTGTTAAGAACGCGCACGCGGTCTCCGCCCAGACCGCGAATGACCGGCCGGCCCGCAGCCGGTCCGAAATAGGTCGAGGAGACGCCCGGCAATTGCGCCAAAGTGTCGCCGATGGAGCCGGAGAAATCTTCGAGCAGTTCATCAAGCACGACGGCGTCGACAGAGTGAAGCGTTTCATCGGTCGAGCTCGAAACGCCCGTGCCGGTCACGACGATGCGCTCGATGTGGCGCGCGCCGTCATCGCCGGTCTCAGGCGCATTCTGTGCGCGTGCGATTTCCGGCGCGCTGATCGCAATGGCGAGCACCGCCATGGAGACTGTCGCGGCCCAGTACGGCCGGCTCAAATTCTGGCGGTTCATATCGTCACCCCTCAACCGATACATTATATCATTCGAACTGTGATAACATAACGCTGTCGGCGATCAAGTCTCGACGTGACACAGCAATGCGACGTAAGGAGTTGTTGTGGCGACCAAGGCACATCCGACCGAGCCCGCCGTTGCGGCGGCTCAGGAGATTTG
>JAUIEH010000130.1 GCA_030428405.1 Alphaproteobacteria bacterium | reverse complement strand
TCCTCGGCGGGCTCAGAGGCCTCCGCCTCGGACACCGCTTCGCTTTCCGATTCCGGATCAACGACGCGCATGCCTTCCGGCTCAGCCTCATTGCGTGCGCCCGAACGACGGCCGCGCCCACCGCGCCGTCCGCGCCGACGGCGCTTCTTCGCGCGCTCGCCATCCGCATCGGCGTCGCCATCGTCCCGATCGTCCGAAGCTTCAGCGTCGGCGTCGGTTTCCGCATCGGCCTCAGCCTCAGCCTCAGCCTCAGCTTCGGATTCGCCGGTTTCGTCCGTGCTTTCATCCTCGCCGGAGCGCTCGGCCGCAGCCTTGCCGCCGCGCCGTCCGCGCCTGCGGCGACGCTTGGGTTTGGCGCTTTCCTGTTCAGCGTCTGCGTCGGCGGTCTCTTCGACGTCTTCTTCGTCGATGTCCTCGACGATATCGGGTTCATCTTCGATGATCGGCGCTTCTTCGACGGGCGTCGGCGCATCTTCAGCGCGCCGTGATTCAATGACTTCGATTTCGCAATCGGGCGGGGTGCGGTCGGGGTCCGCCGAGACCATCACCCGCATGCCGTAGCGTTCGCCAATGGCGTTCAGATGCGGCCGCTTCTCGTTGAGCATGTAAAGCGCAACGTCGCTCGCCGTGGAAACGCGGATGACCGCTGAGGTGCCTTTGACGCCGGCTTCTTCAATCCGGCGCAGCACGTGCAGCGCGCTCGATTCCACAGAGCGCAGAATGCCGCGGCCTTTGCAGGTCGGACACGCCTCATGCGAGCCGTCGAGCAGATTGGCGCGCCGACGCTGACGCGACAGCTCCATTAGTCCGAATGAGGAGATTTTGCTCGACTGCACGCGCGCGCGGTCGCGCTTGAGACAATCGCGCATTTTCTTTTCGACTGCGCGATTATTCTTGGCTTCCTCCATGTCGATGAAGTCGATCACGAGGAGGCCGGCGAGGTCGCGCAGGCGGAACTGGCGGCAGGCTTCTTCGGCCGCTTCCAGATTGGTTTTGAGCGCCGTCGCTTCGATATTGCGTTCGCGCGTGGAGCGGCCGGAGTTCACGTCGATGGCGACGAGCGCCTCGGTCTGGTTGATGACCAGATAGCCGCCTGATTTCAGCGTCACCGTCGGATTATAGATCTGTTCAAGCTGCTGTTCGGCGCCATGACGCAGGAAGAGCGGCTGATGGCCCTTATAAGGCTGCACCTTCTTCGCATGGCTCGGCATCAGCATGCGGATGAAGTCCTTCGCCTCGCGATAGGCTTCATCGCCTTCGACCTGCACGCTCTCGACATCCTTGTCGTAGAGGTCGCGAATGGCGCGTTTGACGAGATTGTCTTCCTCATGAATGAGGCAGGGCGCGACCGAGGTGAGGGTGCGCTCGCGGATCTGCGTCCACAGCTTCATCAGGGATTCGTAATCGCGCTTGATTTCGGTCTTGGTGCGCTTGGCGCCGGCCGTGCGCACGATCAGGCCCATGCCGTCGGGCACGTCGAATTCATCGACGATCTTGCGCAGGCGCTTGCGGTCGGTCGCGCTGGTGATCTTGCGCGAAATACCGCCGCCGCGCGCGGTGTTCGGCATCAACACGCCATAGCGCCCGGCGAGCGAGAGATAAGTCGTCAGCGCAGCGCCTTTATTGCCGCGCTCTTCCTTGACCACCTGCACCAGCAAAAGCTGACGGCGCTTGATGACTTCCTGAATTTTGTAGCGGCGCGATGGTCCAGAGCGCGCGCGCGGGCGTGGGCTCTCTTCGCCGTTGTCGTCGGCGTCCTCGCCGGCTTCGGCGTTTTCGCCGTCGGCTGCGGGCTCGTCGTCTTCCTCGCGCGCGGCCTTGGAGTGGGCGGCCTGTTCTTCTTCAAGCAGAGCTTTTCGGTCCGCATCCGGAATTTTGTAATAATCCGGATGGATCTCGTTGAAGGCGAGAAAGCCGTGGCGGTTGCCGCCATATTCGACGAAGGCGGCTTGAAGAGAGGGTTCTACCCGAGTGACTTGCGCGAGATAGATATTGCCGCGCAGCTGGCGTTTGGCCGAAGATTCGTAATCAAATTCTTCGACCCGTCCGCCGTCGAGGACCACAACCCGTGTCTCTTCGGGGTGGCCCGCGTCGATCAGCATTTTTTTCGACATGTGTGCGAACTCCGAGCGCCGGTTCAGGCCTCGTGCAGGGCGCGCTTCGCAAGCGCGTATTCGTGCAAGCCCGAGGGTGGCGCGGTTGAAGGGGCGGCGCCGCGTTCGCGTCGCCGCGCAGGCGATTCGCGTTCATCGGATGAAGTCGGCGCAGGTGCATGTTCTGTCCAGTGCCGGAATATCCGGCGCCCCGCGATCGCCGGCTCATCCGGCGCCGAGGCGTAAATTGCGTCGCGCGGCTGAAGAAACGGCGCGCTTCCAACGGCGAACGGATCGTCGATCGATCACAAGCGGTCGGAATCGCGCCGCCGGGTCCGTCGCGCCCAAAATAGCGCGCGCACGCGGCCCGGTCAGCTCGCGACACGGAACATGCACCAGAAGTCGGTTAATGAAAAGCGCACGTCCGTGCGCGAGATGCTTAACCCCACGACAACGCGAGTCGGATAAAAGCCTTGAAAACCCGTAGAGCCAGGGGTGTCGCGGTGCGGTCCGGATTTTTTGTTTTTTTTGGTGCGGCAATGCTCGCAGCGCTTGGCGCCTTCGCCGCGCCGGCCTTCGCCGATCGCCCGGATGTGTCCTATGTCCGCTTCGGCGAGGGCGGCGCGCGCACCCGCATCGTCATCGAATCAGACCGCGCGCCGGATTATTCAGTTTTCACGCTGGCTGAGCGCCGTGACCGCGTCGTCGTCGATCTGGAGCGCGTACGCTGGATGTTCGGCGGCGCCGAGCGCAGGCGCGGCGAGGGCGCTGGTTCCGGCTTTGTCGATGGCTTCCGATTCGCGCATCACCGCGCCGACGCCTCGCGCATCGTCTTCGATCTGAATACGCCCGTCCGCGTGGCCCGCCAGTTTGTTCTGCCGCCAGCCGCCGGCGCGCCGCGCTATCGCCTCGTCGTCGACCTCGTTGAAAGCGATCGCCAGGCGTTCATCCGTCAGTCGCAGGACACCGCGCCGATGCGCGCTTCGGTCTCAGAGGCGGCGCCGCGCCGTCGCGACGACCATTTCGTCATCGTGCTCGATCCGGGACATGGCGGACGCGATCCCGGCGCCTCGGGCGTTGACGGGCTGGAAGAGGCCGACATCAATCTCCTGGCCGCGCGCGAGCTGCGCGACCGCTTGCGTTCCAATCGCGATTTCCGGGTCGTCATGACCCGCGACAGCGACACCTATGTCGACCTCGAGGACCGGGTCGATATCGCGCGCAACGCCGGCGCGGATCTGTTCATTTCGCTGCACGCGGATTCATCGGGCGGCGGCGCGCATGTGCGCGGGGCCTCCGTCTACACGCTGGCTGAGCGGGCCGAGGCGCGCGCGCGCACTGACATTCTCGCGCGCGAAAACTGGCTTATCGACGTTGATTTCGAAGGCCATTCCGAGCCGGTCACCAATATTCTCGTCGATCTCGCGCAGCGCGACACGCAAAACCAGTCCGCCGCCTTCGCCGACTTGTTGATCCCGCATCTTGGCCGCGCCGGCCCGCTTTTGCGGAACACTCACCGCAATGGCGGGTTATATGTGCTGCTGGCGCCGGATGTGCCTGCGGTGCTTGTGGAGATGGGCTTTTTGTCAAACGCCGAAGACGAGGCCCGGCTTTCAGATCCGCGCCGACGCGCGCGCATCATTGCAGCCATTGAATCGGCGATTGAGGACTATTACCACCAAAGAGCGCGACGTATTGCGTCGCGCTGATGCGCTGAGTTCGCTGCTGCGGCCAGACGTCGGACCGCCATAATCCCGACGCATCATTCGCTGATTGGAACGTCATGATCGAACGCATCGAGCCGCGAAGAGGCGAGCGCCGCCCAAGGCGCCGGCGGGGTTTCAGCTGGCTGAAGCTGATTTTCTACACCGGCGTCGTCGGTTTCGTGCTCGGCGTCATCGCGATCGGCGCCTTTGCGGTCTATGTCATCCGCGTCACCGAAGATTTGCCGACGATCGAGGCGCTGCACGATTACGAGCCGCCGGTGATGACGCGCGTGCACGCAGGCGATGGCCGCCTGATCGCCGAATATGCGCGCGAAAGCCGCGTGTTCGTGCCGATTGAGACGATCCCGCCGGAGCTCATCCAGGCCTTCGTCGCGGCCGAAGACCGCAATTTCTACGACCATAACGGCGTTGATCCGGTCGGCATGGTGCGCGCCGGCATCCGTAACGTCGTGAACCGCGTGCGCGGGCGCAACGTGCCTTTGCAAGGCGGCTCGACCATCACGCAGCAGGTCGCGAAGAATTTCCTCCTCAGCTCCGAGCAGACGCTGGTCCGCAAGATCCGCGAAATCGCGCTGGCCATGCGCATCGAGGAAGCCTTCTCGAAAGACGAAATCCTCGAGCTTTATCTCAACGAGATTTATCTCGGCCGGCGCTCCTATGGGGTCGCCGCGGCCGCGCTGCTTTATTTCGGAACCTCGCTCGACGATCTGCGCCTGTCGCAGATGGCTTATCTCGCCGCTCTGCCGCGCGCGCCGAACAATTATCACCCCACGCGCAATCCCGAGCAGGCGATCGCGCGGCGCAACTACGTTCTCGCGCGCATGGTGGTGAACGGCTACATCACGCAGGAAGAAGCCGATGAAGCCGGCGCCGAGCCGCTGGAAGTCGTCGATCGTCTGGAAGGCGAGACTTACACGGCGGCTGAATATTTCGTCGAAGAAGTGCGCCGTCGGATCTTCGCGCAATATGGCGAGGACGAGCTTTACGACGGCGGGCTTTCAATCCGCACCACGCTCGACACGCAGATGCAGGTGCAGGCGCGCGACGCCTTGCGCAGCGGGCTTGAGGATTATGACCGCCGCCATGGCTATCGCGGTCCGATTGCGACGATTGAGCTGGGCGAAGGCTGGGCCGAACGTCTCGCCGAGGTTGAGCTTGCCCCGGATATCGACAATTGGGTTCCCGCCGTCGTGCTTTCGACCTCGAATGAGGCGGCCCAGATCGGCCTGCTCGAAGGCGAAGAGGGCTCCATCCCGCTTGCAGAGCTTGAATGGGCGCGACGCGTTCAGGAGAGCGGCGGGCTTGGCCCCTCGATCGGGCGCGCCAGCCAGGCGCTGAACGCCGGCGAGGTCGTCTATGTCGAAGCGCTGAACGCGGGCGATGAGTCCGAAGACGGCGGGGAAAACAGCGCGGAGGACGCCGACAGCGACGACGCTGACGACGGCCTTTACGGCCTGCGCCAGATCCCCGAGGTGAACGGCGCCATCATGGCGATGGACCCGCATACGGGCCGCGTTCTCGCAATGGTCGGCGGCTACAGCTTCCGGCAAAGCCAATTCAACCGTGTCGTCCAGGCGCGCCGGCAGCCGGGCTCCTCGTTCAAGCCTTTCGTCTATGCGGCCGCGCTCGACACCGGCATGACGCCGGCGACGCGCGTGCTCGACGGTCCTTATGTGTCGACCGCGACATCGGACGGTTCTTTCTACCGGCCCGAGAACTACACCGCCGGTCGCTGGTATGGGTTGCAGACGCTGCGCGTCGGCATCGAACAGTCGCGAAACACGATGACGGTCCGGCTCGCCAATCTCGTCGGGCTCGACCATGTCGCCGATTACGGCAATGCGTTCGGCATTTACGACGACATGCCGCCATATGAGGCCATGGCGCTGGGCGCAGGCGAGACGACGCTGTGGCGCATGGTGACGGGCTATTCGATGCTCGTGAATGGCGGTCTGCGCATTGAGCCGACCGTGCTCGACCGCGTGCAGGACCGCACGGGCGCGACGATTTACACCCATCACTACCGTGCATGCCCCGGCTGCGACGTTGAGGCGTGGGACGAGATCGTCGAGCCGGTGTTGCCCGATGAGCGCGAGCCCGTCGTTGAACCGGTCACGGCCTATCAGATCGTTTCGATGCTGGAGGGCGTCGTGCAGCGCGGCACGGCGCGTCGGCTGCGCGCGCTTGGCTTCCCGGTCGCGGGCAAGACAGGCACGACGAATGATTATCGCGACGCCTGGTTTGTCGGCTTCACGCCCGACCTGACGGTCGGCGTCTATGTCGGCTTCGACAGTCCACGCTCGATGGGCGCGGGCGAGGCCGGCGGTCGCGTCGCCGCCCCGATCTTCCAGTATTTCATGGGCGAGGCGATGGCGGACCGTCCCGCCATTCCGTTCCGCATTCCCGAAGGCGTGCGTCTGGTGCGCATCGATTCAACCACGGGCGCTTTGGCGCGGCCGGGCGAGTCCAACACCGTGCTGGAAGCCTTCCGTCCGGGCACCGAACCCAATCGCTATGGCGTCTCCGATGATGATGCTGCGGGCTCGAGCACGACCTCGGGCGGCATCTCGATCGGCGGCGGCGACGTCGTGATCGATGATTCAGCGCCGCCGCCCGGCTTGCCCGGTCTTCCCGGCCAGCCAGGCGAAACGCCGAGCGAGCTTCCGCCCGGCGCCGTCTCCGCCGACGACCTTCTGGCCGAAGGCGAGGGCGAAGAGGAGGAAGAAGAAGAGGACCTCGGCGGCTTGTACTGAGCGCGGCTGAGCGATACTTCCTTAGCGCAATAGGTTTCGCGGCCCGGCTTATTGTCGGGCCGCAGGCGCATTCAGCGCCCGATTTGAACAGGATACGGATAGACCATGAAGGCAGAGCTTGAAGCGCTCGCCTCCGATATCGAGCGGTCCGCGGGACTGCTGAGGAGGCGTCTTTGACTGGGATGTCGCAACCAAGCGTCTCGACGAGCTGAACGCGCGCGCCGAAGACCCCGACCTCTGGAACGACCCGAGCGAAGCGCAAAGCCTAATGCGCGAGCGCAATCGCCTCGAAGCGGCGATCGGCGCGGTGCAGACGCTCGACAAGGAACTCGGCGACATTCGCGAAATCGCGGAACTCGCCGAACTCGAAGAGGATTCTGACCTTATCGAGGATGCGCGCGCGAGCCTGGAAAAGCTAAAAAAGCGCGCCGAAGCCGCTGAAATTGAAGCGCTTTTGTCCGGCGAAGCCGACGGCAATGACTGCTTTGTCGAAATCCACGCGGGTGCGGGCGGCACGGAAAGCCAGGACTGGGCCTCGATGCTCTTGCGCATGTATGTGCGCTGGGCGCAGTCGCGCGGCTTCAAGGTCGAATATATCGAAGAACATGCCGGCGAAGAGGCGGGCGTCAAGTCAGCGACAGTGCTGGTCAAGGGCGAGAGCGCCT
>JAUIEH010000129.1 GCA_030428405.1 Alphaproteobacteria bacterium | reverse complement strand
GGGCGATGACGTTGAGGCCGCGCTGGTCGCGGACGGCGCTGCGCCTGAGGAGCGCGTTCATCTGATCGGCCACGCCTTCGGAAATCGCGCCGCGCGCGCTTACGCCGCGCGCAGGCCGGAGCGGGTGAGCCGGCTCGTGCTCGTCGCTTCGGGCGGCTCGCAGCGCATCGAGGATGATCCGCGCGTGTTCACAGCGCTGCGTCGATGTTTCGAATATTGGCTTCCCCCGCCAATGCGCCGCGAGGAGGTGCGCATCGGCTTTTTCGCGACCGGCAACGACATCCCGTCATATTGGATGAATGGCTGGTACAGACCCGGCGCGGCCGGTCAGGCGGAGGCGGTGCGCAATACGCCCGTCGCGGAATGGCGCGACGCAGGCGGCGAAGCGCCGATGCTGATCTTGCAGGCGGCGCAGGACCGTATCGCGCCTGCCGACGTCACCTCGGCGATGCTGCGGCGGGACTTCGGCGACCGCGTCGAGATTGTCGTCATCGATCCCGCCGGCCATGCGCTTTTGCCCGAGGCGCCCGCCGAAATCGCCGCCCGCGTCATCGCATTTTTCGACGCAGCGGACTGAGCGGGCCAAACGGACTGAGCGGGCTGCGCTGAACGCGATGCGCATTTGATTCGCGCCTTCAACCGGTCGTGGAGCCACGCTCCGGCCGGCGCGTTCGCCTGCAACAGTGGCGAAATGGCCCGAGAGTTTCCGATCACCTCCCGATATGTCATGCTGCACTGCAGTATAAAGTAACGCTGAAGCCCCGCATCGAACCAGAACGTGACCGGCGGCGCTGCGAGGATGGTGAATGACGAGAATTGTCGCGATATCCAATCGCACCGCTGGCGAAGCCGCCTCGCGCGCGGGCGGCTTGGCGGTTGCGGTCTGGGAAGCGCTCAAAGCCAGCGGCGGAAGCTGGATCGGATGGAGCGGGGACACGGTCGAAGAACAGCCGCGCGGCGCGACTACGTTCAACGACGAAGGCGTCGAGTTCGTTCTCACCGACCTGACCCAGGAAGAGTTCAACGGCTATTACATCACCTACGCCAACCGGAATATCTGGCCGATCTTCCACTACCGCGTCGACCTCGCTCATTTCGACAGTGAAGCCTTCGACGCTTATGCCGGCGTCAATCAGCGCATCGCCCGCCTGGCCCGGCCGCGCATCAAGGACGGCGACGTCGTCTGGGTGCATGACTATCATTTCCTCCTGCTTGGCGATTGTCTGCGCCGGGAAGGCTGGCGCGGCCCGATCGGGTTTTTCCTGCACATTCCGTTTCCCGCGCCCGAGATTTTCCGGGCCCTGCCTGAGCACGCCCAGATCGCGCGCGCGATGTGCGAATATGACGTCATCGGCTTTCAGACCGAGCGCGACACGTCGAATTTCATCCGCTATCTGACGGAAGACCACGGCGCCGCAGAGCTCGGCGAGGGCAGGGTCAAGGTTTTAAATCGCACTCTGACGATCAAGACCTATCCCATCGGCATTGACGCGGAAGACTTCGCCGAACTCGCCGTCAGCGAAAAGGCGCAGGACGCTGCGACCCGGATCGGGCGCTTTCTCGGCGGGCGTTCCTTCGCCATCGGCGTTGACCGCATCGATTACTCCAAGGGCTTGCCCGAGCGTTTCGAGGCGGTCGGCAAATTGTTCGACGCCCATCCCGATGTCCGCGGCGCCTTGTCGGTGACGCAGATTGCGCCGCCTTCGCGCAGCAAGGTGGAGGAATACCAGGAGCTGCGCCTGCAGCTCGACCAACTCGCCGGCCGCATCAATGGCGATTATGGCGACCTTGACTGGATCCCCTTGCGCTATCTCGCGCGTTCATTTGACCGCGCTGAGCTGGCCGGCCTGTTCCGCATCGCGCAGGTCGGGCTGGTGACGCCGTTGCGCGACGGCATGAATCTCGTCGCCAAGGAATTCGTCATGGCGCAGGATGAAGCCGATCCCGGCGTCCTGATACTGAGCGAATTCGCCGGTTCCGCCGAGCGCCTGCGCGGCGCCATCGTGGTCAATCCGCACAACGCCGCCGCCGTCGCCGAAGCGATGCACTACGCGCTGACCATGCCGCTCGACCAGCGCGTGGAGCGCTGGCGCGAGCTGCGGGAAACCATCGTCGCCGAAGACATTGATTGGTGGCGCGGGAATTTCCTGAACGATTTGACCAGAGCGCCTGAGGCGGCCTAGAGGCCTTGAGCCCCGGCGCGGCAAGCCTCGGCGTCCTTAAGCCTTGCAACGAGCCTCGATAAAAACATCCGCATGTCTCTGACCCGCCTGCCTCCGCCGCCATTTGACGATGGCTGGGCTCTGTTTCTCGATTTCGACGGCACGCTTGCGCCCATCCAGGATAATCCGGATACGGTTGAGATAAGCGATGCCCGTTGCGAGGCGCTGGTGCGCATCGCTCAAGAGCTGAGCGGCGCGCTCGCCATTATCAGCGGCCGGGGCGTGGACGACCTCTCTGCGCGCGTGCCGGCGGAACTTTGGCGCATCGGCGCTCACGGTCTGAATGTGTTGGCGCCGGGCGCGGACGCCGCCAGCGCGCGCCAGGAGAGTGCGCCGGCGCCGCTTGCGCGCGAAGCAGATGCGATCGCGGCGAGCATGGAGGGCGTGCGCGTCGAGACCAAAGGCCCCATCCTCGCCGTGCATTACCGAGCAGCTCCGGAGATGGGCGATGCGCTCCTCATTGCGCTTTCCGAGCTGATCTCTCGCTTTCCCGGCTACAAGCTGCAGGCGGGCAAGATGGTCATCGAGGCCAAGCCCGTGCGCGCGAACAAGGGCCATGCCGTTCGTGAGCGGATGGAGCAGGCGCCCTTCGCGGGACGCTTGCCCGTCATGGTCGGCGACGACAGCACGGATGAGGACGCGTTCGTCGTGGTTCGGGATCTGGGCGGGTTTGCTGTTAAGGTCGGACGCGGCGAGAGCGATGCGGATTATCGGCTGAATGCGCCGGACGATGTCTGGTCCTGGCTGGGCGTGATGGGGGCTGTGTGAGCGATCTGGAACTTGGCGTGACCGGCAACGGCACCATCGCTGCTTTGATCGACGAGCACGGCGATTGCGTCTGGCTGTGTCTGCCGCGGTTGGATGGCGAGCCGGTCTTCGACAAACTCGTCGGCGGCAAGGGCGGTTTTTCGATCGAGCTTATCGGCGCGGTGAAGTCGAGCCAGCGCTATGTCGGCAATAGCGGCGTGCTTGAGACGACAATCGAGTCTGAAGACGGCGCTGCGATCCGGATAACCGATTTTGCACCTCGCTTGACTGACCGTGGACGGATGTTCAGACCCGCGGCTCTGGTCCGGCGCATCACGCCCATTCGCGGCATGCCGCGCATCGCGGTTCACTTGCGCGCAGCGTCCAAGCGCGGCGCCGCTTCGATTACGCCCAAGCGCGGCGTCTCCCATCTCAGCTTTGATGACGGCGAAACCAGCTTCCGCGTCACGACGGATGCGCCGGTATCCTATGTGGTCGATGAGCGCGAATTTCTGCTCGACCGCGAACTGAGCTTCATTCTCGGGCCCAACGAGCCGGTCTCGGAATCAGTCGACGTCATATCGCGCGACTGGATGGAGCGCACGACCAATCAATGGTGGTCCTGGTCGCGCAGGCTCGCCACGCCGCCGGAATGGCAGGACGCCGTCATTCGCGCCGCCATCACGCTTAAAATGTGCGTTTACGAAGAAACCGGCGGCATTGTCGCCGCGCTGACGACGAGCATTCCCGAGCATGCCGATTCTGAGCGCAATTGGGATTATCGCCATTGCTGGCTGCGCGACGCTTATTTCACGGTCACCGCACTCAACCGGCTCGCCGCCGTCGGCACGCTGGAGCGCTATCTCTCTTATCTGCGCAATATCGTTGCGCATACCAAGGGCGGCCATATCCAGCCCGTCTACGGCATTTCGCTCGAGCCCAATCTCACAGAGACGATCGCGCCGGACTTGCCGGGCTATCGCGGCATGGGGCCTGTGCGTTTCGGCAATCAGGCTTCGGAACATGTCCAGCATGACGTTTACGGACATGTCGTGCTGGGCGCATCGCAGGCCTTTTTCGACCAGCGCCTCTTCGCCAGTCCCGGGCGCGACGAGTTCCAGCATTTCGAGTGCGTCGGCGATCGCGCTTATGAAGTCTATGACACGCCCGACGCCGGCATCTGGGAATATCGAGGGCGCGCCGAAGTGCATGTCTCCTCGGCCATCATGTGCTGGGCTGCGTGCAACCGGCTCGCTCGCATCGCCGTGCGGGTGGGTCTGAAAGAGCGCGCCGAGCACTGGCGTCAGCGTGCTGATGAAATGCGCGCCCGGATTCTGGAGAAATCCTGGAACGAGAAGCGGCAGGCGTTCACCGGCTCCTATGGCGGCGATGATCTCGATGCTTCGGTTCTCTTAATGGCCGATGTCGGTTTCATTGAACCGCACGACCCCAAATTCATCGCCACGGTCGAGCGCATTGACGAGGAGCTGCGCGACGGCTCCCATCTTTTCCGCTACCGGCGCGAGGATGATTTCGGGGCGCCCAAGACGGCGTTCACGGCGTGCTCGTTCTGGCATATCGACGCGCTCGCCCGCATTGGCCGCGCTGAACAGGCGCGCGAGATGTTCGACGACATCTTGAGCCACCGCACCAGGCTTGGCCTATTGTCCGAGGACGTCGATCCCAAGACGGGCGAGCTGTGGGGCAATTTTCCGCAGACCTATTGCATGGTCGGCGTCATCAACGCGGCGGCCCGCTTGAGCGCGTCCTGGGACAGCGTGGTGTGAGCGGGACGGTCTCCTCATGAGCGCGCATGGCGGACCTCTTCTGGTCGGCGATATTGGCGGCACCAATATTCGCCTGGCGGTCGCGGAGCGCGACGGCGCAGGCGCCATTACGCTCCGCTCACTGTTAAAGCGGCCGGCGGACGAGTTTTCCTGTTTCGAGGACGCCGTCGCGGCGTTTCTGGGAACCGCCGATGCGCCCGCGCGCGCCGCCTGTTTCGCGCTCGCCGGACCGGTCGACATTGAGCCTGTCACGCTCACCAATCGCGACTGGGTCGTTTCCCGCGAGGCTTTGCGCGCGCGCTTCGATCTCGAACAGGTCGCCTTCGTCAATGACTTCGCGGCGCTGGCGCGCGGCGCGGTCGAAACGCCGGCCTCGGGCTTTGAGCGGCTCAAGCCGGGCGAGGCGGCGCCGGACGCGCCCGTCGTCATTGGCGGTCCCGGTACAGGCTTCGGCATGGCGATCGCGGCGCGCTTTGAGGGCGCCTGGCGGATATTGCCGGGCGAGGGCGGACATCAGAGCTTTGCGCCGCAGAGTGCATTCGAGTGGGCCGTCGCCGAAGCGCTCAGAGAGAAGACGAGCCATGTGTCAACCGAGATGATCGCCGCCGGGCTACATGCCGAAACGGTCCGTCGCGCCGTATACGACGTTCTTGGCGAGGCTTATGCGCCGCTGCATCCCGCAGACATACGCGCCGCCGCCGAGGCGGGCGACGGAGCTGCGCGCGCTTATTGTCAATTGCGCGCCGACGCCGTGATGGCTTCTCTGGGTGATGCCGCGCTCCTGGCGGGCGCGCGCGGCGGAGCGATCATAGCGGGCGGCGTCGCCACGGCGCTGAAGTCGTTCCTGGCGTCTGCGAGCAGCGTCGCGCGATTTGCAAGCCATGGTCCGATGTCGGACTATTTGGCCGCCATCCCGGTCGACCTGCTCGTCGATCAGGACGCGCCGCTCGTTGGCGCGGCCCGGCTTTTTAGCCTCTCCCAGACGCGCTGAAAGCGAGCGGCGCTTGCGCACCGCTCGCCATCATCCGCTGCTCCGGCCGGCGGGCCGTTAGGTCTAGCCGGAACTCACGGATCTGGAGCGCGTCGGTTATTTTTCCGTCGCGTCGAGTTCGCCGTCATCGTCGAGATCGGTTTCCTCGAGCGGGTTGTCGCTCAGCGGATATTCCGAAACCGTCGACTCCTGGAACGCGGGAAGTTCAGCGAACGCAGCGGCGTCGATCATCAGATCGACATAGGTTTCCTCGCCGACGGTCGAGACCGTATAGCCGGCCGCTTCGATCAGAACTTCATGACCGCCGATTTCGGCGACGCCCGGCGTTTCGACGACGATCGCGTCGATTTCGTCAGCGTCGTCAAAGCGCACGCGCTCGACTTCGCCAAGCAGTTCGCCGTCCGAGCTGCGGACCGGCGTGTCGATCAGCTCATTGTCGTCCGTGAACATATCAGCTTCGCTGAGGTCGTCGGCGTCTTCGTTCATTTCGACGTCGGCGGACAGTTCAGCTTCATTGGCGTCATAAGTGGATTCGATTTCGGCGTTCGCATCAGCCTCAATCTCAGAATCCTGAGCATAAGCGGGCGCGGCAAGCAGAGCGATTGCAGCGACACCAGTAAGGAAGCGGGTCATTTCTAACCTCCAAATTCACTCAAATTGCATCGCGCTCCATTCGGGGCGCGGCGAGCGCGCAGTCATTTCGACGCGCTTGGCAAGAAAACGCCGTCCGGCTCGCGAAAGTTCCTGAGCGAAAGCGAGATTCACCACGTTGCGGCGCAAGTCCTTGTCCGGATTGATGCAATTTTTTCCGCGCCGTGGAGATGAATGCGCGTGCGGTCGCCCGCCAATGTGGGCTCCATGGAAGACGTCTTTATGAGCAGGAGCTGGTCTAACGGCGTCGGTCGCTGCTAGCCGAGCGTGCGCGCGAGGCGGAAGCCGATTGAATCATCGCGCCCATTGCGCCGGTTCCAGCCGCGATTGGCGCTGCGCAACAGACCGACATTGTCGTTCCACGAGCCCCCGCGCAGCGCGCGCAGACCCTCATCGCCGGACAGGCGCGCGCTTCCATTTGCGGGGTGGTCGGAATAATCACCGCCTTTGACGTCTTCGCACCATTCCCAGACATTGCCGTGCATGTCGCACAGACCGAACGCGTTTTCGGGAAAGGTCCCGACTTCAGCGGCGCCGGCCTCATCTTCGCGACCAAATGCAGCCGCGTCGGCCGCGCCGGCTGCATAGCGCGCCTGTTTGACGTTAAGCGCGTCGCCGAAGAAATATGCCGTTTCCGAGCCCGCCCGGCAGCCATATTCCCACTCCGCCTCGCTCGGCAGCCGATAAGCGTCGGCGCGACCGCTCAGGCCGGCGTGTCCATTCAGCCACGCAATGAAGGCTTGTGCATCGTCCCAGGAGACGCCCGTCACCGGTCGCGCGCCGCGCCCGAGGCCGCGATCCCTGGGCTCGTGCAGCTCAGCGCCCGCCGCGCGCGCGGCGTCCCACTGGGCGAACGTAACGCAGTACCGGC
>JAUIEH010000128.1 GCA_030428405.1 Alphaproteobacteria bacterium | reverse complement strand
CCGCCCGACAGGGTGCTGCCCGACGAGGTCGGCGCCGACGCCTGAGCGCGGTCGTCACTCGATGCGATGCGCACTCAGCGTGCTCGGGTTCCAGTGTGGAATGACCAGCACGTCGCCGATCAGCGCAAAATCGTTCATGTAGACTTCGTCTTCGACGCGGTCGCTGAGGATTTGCGCTTCTCCGCTCGCTTCATCGACCCAGAACAGCCGCCCCGGCCAGCTTGAGACGATGTAGCCGCCGCCGGGCGCGCGCACGACGCCGTCGGCGTTCTCCATGCCGCCGGCGATGAGCGTGAAGACGCCGTCGCTGAGCGAGACGCGCGCGAGCTCGCCCGTATCCATGCTCGCCACCAGAAGCGCGTCGCCGTCCGGCGTCAGTCCGTTGACGCCTGCGAACTCAGCTTCGCTTTCGAGGAAGAGTTCGGCCGCGCCGTCGGCGATTTCGAAAATGCGCGCCGAACCGCTGTCGGAGACGAAAATGCGGCCGTCCTCGGTCGCCGCGACATCATTGAGAAAGACCGCATCCGGAACGGTGATGCGTTCGACAATCTCGCCAGCTGCGATGTCGATGACGGCGACCGCGTCAATGTCGGAGACATAGAGCCGCCCCTCATGCAGCGCCATGCCCTTGGGCGCGTTCAGCCCCTCGACCCAGCGCAGCTCCTCAATGTCGCCCGCCAGAGAAACGCGGGAGATGAAACCTTCGCCGTCGCGCGCACCGGCTTCGCCCGCCACGTTTGACACGAACAAAGTCTCTCCGTCAGGCGCAAGCAACACGCTCTCCGGATTTGAAAATCCGTCCAAGGACCAGATTTCGGTGAGCTGCGGCGGCCCGCCCGCCGGCTCGCCTCCCGCGCATGCGCAAACCACAAGAGCGGCGAGGGCGGGCAAATGGCGCATCTAAATCTCCGTCAGTTCCGTGAGGTCTCCATTGCGGCGCTTCGGCGCGTCTCGTTCAAGCGCCTGTCGATGAACGAAGACGCATTCGCGATGTCGTGAGCGCGCGTGAGCGTTGCGTGATCGGCGCGCGCATATCGGCGCGGTTAGCGTGTCGGCCTTGCAGTTCACCGCGCAGTCGAAAGGGAGGGCGACGCCATGAGAAAGATAATCGCCGCGCTGAGTGCGATTGGAGCGTCAGTTGTTCTTGGCGCCGCCAACGAGACCCCCCTTGGGGAAGGCGACCCTATGGAGGTCACAGATCTTGGCGGCCGCGTGCTGATGGTCGAGGGCTATGGCGGCAATGTCGCGGTGGGCGCGACTGGCGAGGGGCTCGTCTTTTCCGACGCCTTCCTTCCCGAAAGCGCGCCGGCTCTGATCGAGACCGCAATGGCGACGTTCGACGAGGCGCCCCGCATCGTCGTCTCCACCCATCACCACGGCGACCACACGCTTGGTCTTGCGGCGTTTCACGAGGCGGGCGCCTTGTCGATCGGTCACACATTCATGCGCCACCGGATCGCCGAGCGGCGCTTTTCGGATTACCGCCAGGACTGGGTCGAGCCGCGCGCGCCCGAGCTCTTGCCGCGCATGACCTATGACAGCGCGTTCGCGCTCCATCTGGGCGATCAGCGCATCGCGCTCGTCCACTATGAGCGCGCGCACACCGCCGGCGACACGGTCGTGCACTTTATCGACGCCGACGTAATCGCGACGGGCGACATCTTCGTGAACGGCGTCTGGCCGATCATCGATCATTACGCCGGAGGCTCCGTCGACGGCACGCTCGCCGCACTCGACGAAATCATCGCGCTCGCAGGTCCCGACACGGACATCGTGCCCGGCCATGGACCGCTGGCGAGCCGCGCGGACGTCATCGCCTATCGCGCCATGCTGGACGAGATGCGCCACGCCGTCTTAGCGCTGCAGGCGGACGGCATGAGCCCGGAAGAGATCGCCGAGGCCGATCCGCTGGCGGCGCTCGCGCCGGACTGGCGGGCCTGGTTCACCGATTCAGCGGATGTCGCGGCTGAAATGGCGCGCGAGTTCGCGCGCGTTGCGGAGTAGGCGGGGCGTCCTGAAATTTTCGATTCTGCGCTTTGCGCCGCTATGCTGCCGCGACAGCGCCTTTGCGCGACAGTTTCGGAGGGAAACGCCCATGCTTCGCCTCGTATCCTCGATCGCCGCCGCTGCGCTGTTCGCGGCGAGCGCGCACGCGCAGACACGCGCCTTTGACGCCGACATCGTCGTCACCGATCTCGGCTCCGGCGTGTTCATGCTGGTCGGACGCGGCGGCAATATCGGCCTCTCCGTCGGCGAGGACGGCGCCTTCATGGTCGACGATCAGTTCGCGCCTTTGACGCCGCGCATCGAAGCCGCTGTCGCCGAGGTCGCCGGCTCGGGCGATGTCCGCTTCATCCTGAACACGCATTATCACGGCGACCATATGGGCGGGAACGAAGAGTGGGCCGATCGCGGCGCGACGATTTTCGCGCATGAGAATGCGCGCCAACGGCTGACCGAGCCGCAAGTCTCCTCGCTCACCGGTGAAGAAGAACCCGCCGCCGATCCGGCCTTGTGGCCGATCATCACGTTTCAGTCGGGCGTGAATTTTTACATGAACGGCGAGAATGTGCGCGTCATGCACGTGCCTAATGCGCATACGGACGGAGACTCTATCGTTTATTTCGAAGGCGCCGGCGTTTTGCATATGGGCGACGTCTTCTGGAACGGGCTTTTCCCTTATATCGACGTCAATGCCGGCGGAACGATCGATGGCTATATCCGCGCGCTCGATTATGCGCTGACCCTGATCAACGAGGATGCGCGCATCATCCCCGGTCACGGCCCGCTCGCGGAACGCGCCGACGTCATTGCTGCGCTCGACATGCTGACGGAGACGCGCGCTCTGATTGCTGAACATGTGCGCGCCGGCGACAGTCTGGAGGATACGCTCGCTGCCCAACCGCTTGCAGACTATGAGAGTTTCGGCGGCGGCTTCATCAACACGCGTCGCTTCATAGAACTGGTTTACACCGACCTTGCAGCGCGTCTTGTACTGAGCGAGTGAGCGAGCGACGCGGCGCCTGACAAGCGCAGGAATGCAACCTGTCCTCAGAAAACGTCACTTGCGTCTTGCAGGGCTTGCGCAACGCCCACAATAGTCTTCGCGCAGTGATTCGCCGCTGCGCTTTTTGAAGGTAAAGAACATGCCTGTGAAGAAAGCGGCCTCAGGCAAAGCCGCCAGCAAATCGACGGCGTCGAAGACGACCGCTCGTTCATCCGCATCCAAATCGTCGGCCGCCAAGGCGACGACGACGCGCGCGAAAACGACGGCCAAGTCTGCGGCGACGAAAACCAAAACCGCCGCCACGAAGCCGGCGGCGAAAACAGCGACCAAAAAGGCTCCGGCCAAGACTGCGACAAAGGCCGCCGCTAAAACGGCGACCAAGGCTCGCACGACGGCCAAGTCCGGCGCTACGAAATCCGCAGCCAAAACGACTGCTCGCGCCAAAGCGCCTGCTCGCGCCAAAGCGACAGCGTCGCGCGGCGCGGCGCGCAAGAAGTAACAGCGTCCACCGCGCCGGCCCGTTTTTGAAATCGGGTCGGCGCCGGATTGGACACTTGCGCGGTCGACCCCGGAAGTCGCACCATGTAGCCTCCTCCCGGGGAGAGCAGATGTTGCGCGGGATTGCGGTATTGGCGCTGGGAGCCGTCGTGCTTGCGGGGGGTGTTCCCGCGCGAGCCGATGACCCGCGCATTGAGGCCTTCGTGGCCCCGCCGGCCGTGTCCAATGTCCAGATATCGCCGAGCGGCGCGCATGTCTCCATGGTCACGCGCGTCGACAATCGCGATGTGCTGGCCGTGTTCGACGTCGACAATCTCGACGCCGCGCCCGACGGCATAGACATCGAAGATGTTACTTTTCAATGGGTTGAGTGGGCGAGCGATGATCGCCTGCTGGTCAATGTCTTTGACGGCCTCCAGTTCTACTCGACCACCTATTGGGTCCATCTCGAGCCGCGCTATCGCACCATCGCGATGAACCGCGACGGTTCCGATCAGGTGCTTTTGTTCCGCGGCGTTCAGGGCGAGGAACGCCGGGCGGCCAGTCGCAGTCAGGACTTGTCGCGCGTTACGGACGTTTTGAGCGGCGAACCCAACCACGTCCTGATGCCCGCTGTGCGTGGCGCTGAAATCGACCTCTTTCGGGTGAATGTCGTGAACGGCGCTGCTTCGCGCGTGGAGCGTGGCCGGCGGAACACGCTCGGCTGGGTCACCGATGTCGACGGCGTGCCGGTTGTGCGCATCGATGCGGATACGCGCAATTCCTCGCGCCGCTATTTCACGCGCGCCCCAGGCGAGCAGCGCTGGACCCAGTTCCAGACGGTGCAAGAGCTCGACCGCCAGGAGTTCTGGCCGATGGCGGCGGGCGATCGTCCTGGCGTCGTTTATGCGGTCGCGCGCCCAAGGGGCACCGAGCGCGCGGGCGTTTATCTCTTTGATACGCAGACGAACGCTTTCGGCGATCCGGTCGTGGCGCATCCGCGCGTGGACATTAACAGCGTCCTGTTCGACCCGATGAGCGGCCAGTATATCGGCGCGTCCTATATCGATGACCGCATGCGCTATATCTTCGCGGACGCCGAGCTGCAGGCGCATTTCGACGGGGTCGATGAGTTTTTCGGCGGCGACGCGAATATCCGCATCGTCGATTCAAGCGTGGACGGCCAGCGCTATGTCCTTCTTGTGTCGGGTCCGGATGAACCGGGCTCGTACAATGTCTACGACGTCTCGCAGGCGCGCGTGACGCGTCTCGCCGACACCCATCCAGACCTGCGCGATTTCGGCAATGAGGTCGAAGTCATCCGCTATCGGGCGCGCGACGGGCTCGAAATCACCGGCTATCTGACCGTGCCGGACGATCCCGCCGGCGCGCCGCCGCCGCTGGTCGTGATGCCGCATGGCGGTCCCGAGCTGCGCGACTCCCTCGATTTCGACATCACCGCGCAGTTTCTCGCTTCGCGCGGCTATGCGGTGTTCCAGCCGAATTTCCGCGGCTCGGCGGGTTATGGCCGCGCGTTCACGGCCGCCGGTCGGGGCGAGTGGGGCCGCGCGATGCAGAACGACATCACCGACGGTCTGATGCATTTGATCGAGCAAGGCCGCGTCGACGCCGACCGGGTTTGCATCTATGGCGCATCGTATGGCGGTTACGCCGCGCTCGCGGGCGCGACGCTGACGCCTGAGCTTTATCAATGCGCGGCGAGCCGGTCGGGATTGTCCGACCTGCGCGCATTCATGAATTGGCTCGGCGAAGAAGCGGGCGAACGGTCGGACGAATATGTCTATTGGCGCCGTCTGATCGGGGACCCGGACACTGACGGCGCACGCATGGACGAGGTCTCGCCCCGCCAGCTGGCGGCTGATGTTCAGGCGCCTATCCTTTTGATGCACGGTTTGAGCGACGAGACCGTGCCGCCGGCGCAAGCCGAGCTCATGCGCGACGCGGTCATTCTGGCGGGCGGATCAGCGCGCTATTTCGAGTTCGCCGGCGCCGAGCATACCGACTGGCCGTCAGAGCTGGAGGCGCGCGCGCTGCGTGAGCTTGAACTGTTCCTGGCGGCGAATATTGGCGGACGGACTGGCCCGGAGCCTGACTACGCCGCCCTTGGCGCCATGGATCGCGGCATCGCGCCGCGACGATCGCGCGGCGCCGACTAGCGCCTCATCCGCATACGGGACATTCAGGATCGGGCGGCAGGGAGACCGTACGCGCCTCAGCGCTGAGGCCGTCATAGATCATCAGCCGACCCGCCATGCTCTCGCCTGCGCCGGTGATCTCCTTGACCGCCTCCAGCGCCATCATCGCGCCGATGACGCCAGTGAGCGCGCCGACGACGCCCACCGCTTCGCAGGTCTCGATGTCGGGCGGGACATCACGCACGAGGCAGCGATAGCAGGGCAGGCGCGCTTCGACAGGCCCTTCTTTCGTCAGCCCGGATTTGAATGTTGCGATCTGTCCGGACCAGCGCCCGACCGCGCCGGAAATGAGCGGCTTGGCAAGTTCATGACATGCGGCATTGGCCGCAAAGCGCGTGGCGAAATCATCTGTGCCGTCGAGAATGAGATCGAAATCGGCCAGCTGCGCTTCGGCGTTCTGCGCGCTCAGCCGCGCCAGACGCACATCCAGCGCGACGTCGGGATTGAGGTCGGATAAAGCGTCCGCAGCGGCGTCAATCTTCGGCCGTCCGACATCGGAGCTTCGAAACAGGATCTGGCGCTGCAGATTGGAGAGCGCCACTGCATCGTGGTCGAGAAGGCCGAGCCGGCCGACGCCCGCCGCCGCGAGGTAAAGCGCCGCTGGCGCGCCCAGTCCGCCCACGCCGATGATCAGCACTGATGCGGCGCGCAGCTTCGCCTGACCGGGCCCGCCGATCTCCTTGAGCACGATGTGGCGCGCGTATCGCTCGATCTGGTCCGGGTTCAGCGGCATGGCTGTTTGATAGAGGAGCGCGGCGCGGGCGCCTAATCGCGCACGCGCATCAGTCCGTAGACCGCGCCGCCAATTGCGCCGGCTGTGGCGAAAACGCCGTACCAGCCCGGCCGTCCGCCGCTTTCGAGCACATAAGCGACGAAGAACTCAGACAACAACACCGCCGCGCCGAGCGCGAGAATGACGCCGGCGATGATGTCGGAAAGCGGGCGTGGACCGCGCGCTGTGCGCACGACCTGGACCATGAGCAGGCAAGGCGCTGCGAGGATGAAAAGCGTCGCGCCGAACAGCCAGCCCCAGACAAAGGGCGCCGAGTCGGCCACGTCCTGGCTCAGACCGATATCCTGCAGCGCGAGGCTGAACCCGGCCAGCGTCAAGACTGCGCTGGAAGCGGCGCACGCGGCCACATAGGCCAATAGCGTGCGCAACGTGTTCAAGAGGCTTCGTCGAAGTCTGAAGCCGTCAGCACGGCGATAAGCTCCAATCCCGCGGCGGCGAGCGCTTCGCGGGCGCCTTCTTCGCGATCGAGAAGCGTGACGACATGCTCCACCGTCGCGCCGGCCTCGCGCACGATCTCAACGGCCTTGAGGATCGAGCCGCCGGTCGTCGTCACGTCTTCAATCATCGCGACGCGCTTTCCCTTGAGCGCATCCTCGCTCGGCAGGCCCTCGATCTGGGCGCGCGCGCCATGCTCCTTGGCCTGCTTGCGCACGAAGAATGCGCGCTGCGGCGCGTTGCGCATGAAGCTGATGGCCGTCAGTGCAGACACCAACGGCACGGCGCCCATCTCTAAGCCGCCGACATAATCGCATCGCAGCGGCCCGGTGCGGTCATGCAGCAACGCAGCG
>JAUIEH010000127.1 GCA_030428405.1 Alphaproteobacteria bacterium | reverse complement strand
GGCGGGGACCGTCAGCCCCTGCCGTTTTTGCGTCAGCACAAATGCTAATTTAATTCTTTATTCTGATTAGGCGTTGCTCAGTTCACGCTTGTGAATGGGCACATAGTCGCGTTTGGACGCGCCGGTATAGATCTGGCGCGGCCGGCCGATGCGCTGGGAGGGATCTTCAATCATTTCCTGCCATTGCGCGATCCAGCCGACAGTGCGCGCAAGCGCGAACAACACCGTGAACATATCGGTCGGGAAGCCCATCGCCTTCAGCGTGATGCCCGAATAAAAATCGATATTCGGGTAGAGCTTCTTCTCGACGAAATATTCGTCCTCAAGCGCGATTTTCTCAAGCTCCATGGCGACGTCGAGCAGCGGGTCGTCCTGAATGCCGAGCACGGAAAGAACTTCGTGACAGGTCTTCTGCATCACGCGCGCGCGCGGGTCGTAATTCTTATAGACGCGGTGACCAAAGCCCATCAGGCGGAACGGATCGTCCTTGTCCTTGGCGCGCGCGATATATTCCGGGATGCGGTCGACCGAGCCGATCTCCTGCAACATGTTGAGCGCGGCCTCATTGGCGCCGCCATGGGCCGGGCCCCACAGACAGGCGATGCCGGCTGCGATGCAAGCGAACGGATTAGCGCCGGAGGAACCGGCGAGCCGGACCGTCGAAGTCGATGCGTTTTGTTCGTGGTCTGCATGGAGGATGAAAATCCGGTCCATGGCGCGCGCAAGCACGTTGTCGACCTGATAATCCTCAGCCGGAACGGCGAAGCACATGCGCAGGAAATTTTCCGAATAGCCCAGTTCATTACGCGGATAAACGAAGGGCTGTCCGGAGGAATATTTGAACGCGCGCGCTGCGATCGTCGGCATTTTCGCAATCATGCGATGGCTTGCGATCATGCGCTGCTTGGCGTCCGAAATGTCCGTGGAGTCGTGATAAAAGGCCGACAAGGCGCCGACCGCGCCGGTCATGATGGCCATGGGATGCGCGTCGCGCCGGAAACCGTCGAAAAAGCGGTCGAACTGCGCGTGCAGCATGGTGTGATAGGTGATGGCGTGCGTGAACTCGTCGAGCGCTGAGGGCGTCGGCAGCTCGCCATTGATCAGGAGATAGCAGACTTCGAGAAAGCTCGACTGTTCGGCGAGGGCGTCGATGGGATAACCGCGATAGAGCAAAATGCCTTCGTCGCCGTCGATGAACGTGATGTCGGACTCACAGCTCGCCGTGGACGTGAAGCCTGGATCGTAAGTGAACACATCAAGATGTTTGTACAACGAACGAACATCGATGGCGGCCGGACCTTCACTGCCCTGATAAACCGGCAGATTGACGCTCTTGCCGTCCGGCAGCTGAATTGTAGCTTCACCGAGTGTTTTTGCGTTGCTCGTCATGTTCCGCCCCTTCGCCACGCCGGGCTCGCCGGCGCCTTTCGTCAAGCCGGCGCGCCGTCGCGCGCAGCGGCGTCATCTATCCGGCCCAGCGTTTCATCGCGGCCCAAAATGGCCATGACCACGCTTAGATCAGGCGCCGGAGCGCCGCCTGTCAGAGCAGCGCGCAATGGTTGTCCGATCTTGCCGAACCCTACGCCTTCAGCTTCTGCGAAAGCGTTTAAGCTCTCTTTAAGGTCCGCCTCGCGCCAATGTGCAAGTGCGAAAAGAGCCTCTCGAAGTCGCGCCAGACGCGATTGCGCTTCCTCGTTCAGCGACTTCGCCGCTTTCTCTTTGATTTTTAACGGCCTTTCGGCGGTGATGAACACTGTTTGCTCAACCAGCTCGGCCAGCGTTTTGGCGCGATTTTTTAGATATGGCGCCGCAGCGTGAATGCGCGCATCCAATTCAGGGTTGAGGTTAACCTCGCCTTCTGATTGCAGGCGCTCAACCGCCAGAGCCGCGATACGGGCGTCATCGGCCTGCGCCATGAAATGCGCATTCACGAAAGCGAGCTTGTCGAAATCGAGACGCGCGGGCGCTTTGTTCACGCCGGATAGATCGAAGGCCGCGCGCGCCTCGTCATCGGAAAAAATCTCCTGATCGCCCTTGGCCCAGCCGAGCCGCAACAGATAAGCGCGCAAGCCCTCGGGCAGATAACCCATGTCGCGATAGCTCTCGACGCCCAGCGCGCCGTGGCGTTTTGAGAGCTTCTTGCCGTCAGGGCCATGAATGAGCGGGATATGCGCAAAGCCCGGCGTCGGCCAGTCGAGCGCCTGATAGATCAGCGTCTGGCGCGCGGCGTTGACGAGGTGATCGTCGCCGCGGATCACCTGTGTGACGCCCATGTCGTGGTCATCCACGACCACGGCGAGATTATAGGTCGGCGCGCCGTCGGAACGCAGCAACACGAGGTCATCGAGGTCCTTGTTGGGAAAGCGGACCTGGCCCTGCACCGCGTCATCAACGACGGTGTCGCCGTCGCGCGGGCCTTTGAAGCGCACGGCGAAGGGGGCTTCAGCGGGCGCCTCGGCCGGATCGCGGTCGCGCCAGGGCGAGCGATAGGCCTCGTTTTGCGCGCGCGCTTCAGCTTTCAGAGCCTCGGTCTCTTCGGCTGTTGCGTAATCCTTATACGCCCGGCCTGATGCGAGCAGCTGGTCGACGATTTCGACGTGACGCTCTGCCCGCGAAGCCTGGCTGACGGGCTCATCGTCCCAGTCAAGTCCAAGCCAGGTCAGACCGTCGAGAATGGCGTCGACGGCTTCTTGCGTGGAGCGTTCGCGATCGGTGTCTTCGATGCGCAGGAGGAACCGGCCGCCGCGGCCGCGCGCATAAAGCCAGTTGAACAACGCGGTGCGCGCCCCGCCGATATGCAGAAATCCGGTCGGCGAGGGGGCGAAACGGGTAGTGACGGGCGCAGCGGCGCTCATGGACGGATCGCCTCGCTATTTCTGCTGCATGGACCTTGGGTGGGCCGGGTTGATAGCATGCCCGCCCTGATCGGCCATAGGGGGCGCGTGTGGCCCTCTCAGACGCGGCTTGGCTGGACACAGCCGACGCGCGAGCGCTCAAGGCGCGCGCGGCGCATTTCTGCGCCCGTCTGTTCGCTTCTGTCAGCTTTGCGCCGGGCGGGCGCGCGGTGCTTGTCGCGGGCGCGCTCATCGCTGGCGTCGCCGTCTATCTGGGTCTGAGTCGCGAGCCTGCGCCAGCGTTCAGCATCGCGGCGACGGTCATCGGCGCAGCCCTGCTCGCGGCGGCATGGCGGCGCGGGCGCGATGATGCGCTTGGTTTCGCCTGTCTTATTCTCGCAGTCGGCGCGCTCGGATTTGCGCGTACGGATCTGCGCGTCGCGCAAGTCGACAGCCCGCGCGTGCCCGCTTATGAGCGCGCGCGCAGCTATGAAGGTTGGGTCGAGCGCATAGATCCCGGCGACCGGGGCCGGCGGCGCTACGTTCTGCGTGTCAGCGAGGCCGAAGGGCTCGATCCTCAGGATACGCCTTATCGCGTGCGCATCAGCGCGCGGGCGGGCGCAGCGCAGCTCGGCGAGGGCGTGCGAATGCGGGCCGTCCTGCGTCCTCCGCCAGGGCCGTCCGCGCCCGGCGGATATGATTTTGCACGCTCGGCGTTTTTCGCGCGGCTCGGCGGGGTGGGCTACGCAATCGCCGATGTGGAGCCTGCGCCGGAGGTGACCACCGGCGGCATGACGCGAATGTTGGCGCGCATGCGCGGCGCGCTTTCCGAGCGCCTGCGCCATTCCGCCGGCGAGCGCGCCGGCCCGATCGTCGCAGCGCTTGTTTCGGGCGATCGCAGTGAAATCTCGAGCGCGGACGCTGAAGCGCTGCGCGCGGCTGGTCTGGGTCATGTCCTGGCCATCTCCGGCCTGCACATGGCGTTGTTTGCTGGCGGCGTGTTCTTTGGACTGAGCCTCTTGCTCGCGCGTATCGACTGGCTGGCGCGGCGGTGCAATGTTCGCAAGATCGCAGCGATCGGCGGGCTGGCGGCGGCCGTCGCCTATCTCGCCATATCCGGCGCGGGCGTATCTGCGCAGCGCGCTTTCATCATGACCTCCATCGCGCTCATCGCCGTCGTCGCAGACAGGCGCGCGCTTTCGATGCGCGGAGTGGCGGCGGCGGCCGTCCTGGTCTTGCTCCTGGCGCCGGAAAGCGCGCTCACGCCCGGTTTTCAGATGTCGTTCGCCGCCGCTGCAGCGCTTGTGGCGACCAATGACATTTTGCGCAGACGCAGACGTGCGCGCCCCGTTCAGGTCGCAGAACAAGGCGGGCTTATCGGCAAGGCGCGCAATTTCGCGCAAGGCGTCGCGCTGACAAGCTTCGTCGCCGGCAGCGCGACCAGTCCGTTTGCGGCCTATCATTTCAACCGGCTCGCGCCGTATGGATTTCTCGCCAATCTCGCCGCCATGCCCGCCTTCAGCCTCATCGTGATGCCGTTCGCAGCGCTCGCGGGCGTGCTGGCGCCTTTTGGTCTGGATGCCCCGTTTGCGCGCATCGCCGGCTGGGGCGTCGAGTTCATTTTATGGGTGTCTTACGCGACGCAGTCCGTGGACGGTTCACTTGCGCCCGTCTCGGCGGCGCCGCCACTGGCTGCAGCGCTCGCCGCCTTGGCTCTGATCGCCGGATGTGCGCTGAACGCGGGTCGCGGACAGATTGCGGGCGTCCTGGCGTTTCTCGCCTTCGCCAGCTGGAGCGCGCGGCCGCCTGGCGAGCTCTGGATCGGCGCGGGCGGATCAGTGGCGGTGTTGAGCGAGGACGCCGAGGGTGCGCGCCAGGCCCATGTCGCGCTCAATCGCGGCGACCGCTATGGCGCGGAACTGTTCGCAAGGCGCAACGGCGTCGACCTTGCGACTACCAATCTCTCGCGTCTGGAGGAGCTTTGGCGCTGTGACGCGCATGGCTGCGCCGGCGCCATTGGCGGGCGCCGCATCGTCGTTGCGCAGACGCTCGCCATGCTGAACGAAGATTGCGCGCGCGCCGACATCGTCATCATTAACGCACGCGCGCCGCCCAGACTCGCCGCGCGTTGCGGGGCGGAGCTTATCGAGACGGGCGACGGCGCGCGTGTCCTGCGCTTTGATCAGCGCGGCCCGCAGACCCTGTTCGCTGACGCCGCTGAGCGTCCGTGGTCCTCGCGCTGAGCGTATCATCCAACGCCATTGCGCGATCACCGACGCGAAATGTGTTCGGCCGCACCGGCGCGCTTCGCCACGTGCACGCCCATCATGTGCGCCTCAGCTATAGCGGCGCAACGCGTTGCGCATCGGCGTCAACGCCGCTCATGTCCGCGTCAACGCAGACCAGCGCGAAAGGCGGCGCAGGCCGGGTTTGCTCAGAGCGCGGACGGGCCGGCGCAGGGCCGGCCATGTCCGTCTCTAGTGATAGCGGCGCGACAGTCCGACCAGCCGGCCCTGAATTTTCACATGTTCGCCGGGATATTCCTGATTGTCGTAGTCATCGTTCTCGGCGATCAGCTCGATTGTGCGGCCTTTGCGGCGCAAACGCTTGAGCGTGGCTTCGTGATCATCGACCAGGGCGACCACGATCTCGCCGTCATGAGCGGTGTCCGTACGCTGAATGAGCACGTAATCGCCATTGAGGATGCCGGCGTCCATCATGGAGTCGCCTTTAACCTCGAGGAAATAGTGCTCGCCTTTGCCGAGCCAGCTCGTCGGCGCGGGCACGCGGTCGATCTCGTCCTGTATGGCCTCGATCGGCGTGCCGGCGGCGATCCGGCCCATCAACGGCAATTCCACGCTGCCGGCGCTTTCAGCCTCGACGCGCGCCGGGGCGGGGCGGCGGTCCTTCATGGACACGACATTTCGTCCGCCGGCGGCCTCATTCGGCAGTTTGACGACTTCCAGCGCGCGGGCGCGGTGGGGAAGTCGTCGCAAAAAGCCACGCTCCTCAAGCGCCGTAATCAAACGGTGAATGCCCGATTTGGAGGCGAGTTGAAGCGCTTCTTTCATTTCATCAAAGGAGGGCGACACGCCCGTTTCCTTTATCCGGTCATGAATGAAGAGCAAAAGATCATGCTGTTTGCGGGTGAGCATTGGCGTCTCTTTCGAGAATCAATCCTGAAGTTGCAACTGTGTTCTAGGATTGTTCCGGTTCGACGTCAAGCATCAGCCGGACGTTGCAATATTGTTCTTGCCGCGGCCTCGACGTCTGCTTGGCGCATGAGGCTTTCGCCGACAAGGATGGCGCGTCCGCCGGCCGCGTGCATGCGCGCAACGTCTTCAGGCTCCTTGATGCCGCTTTCGGCGACGCCCACGACGTCGTCGGATAGTCCGGCCAGCAAGTTTTCAGCGGTGGCCAGATCCGTCTTGAAGGTTTTCAGGTCGCGATTGTTCACGCCGATCAAGTCCGCGCCCAGATTGACGGCGCGGTCGAGTTCTTCTGCATCGTGACATTCGACCAGCACGTCCATGCCGTAGCGGTGCGATTCCTCCATGATGGCGCGCGCCATGTCGTCATCGAGGGCGGCGAGAATGACGAGCACGGCGTCCGCGCCGATGGCGCGCGATTCCGTCACCTGCCAGGGATCGACCATGAAGTCCTTGCGCAGGACCGGCAATTCGCATGCCGCGCGCGCTGCGCGCAGATGTGCTTCTGAACCCTGAAAGCTCGGCGCATCGGTGAGCACGGATAAACACGCAGCGCCGGCGGCTTGATAGGCGCGCGCCAATGCGGGCGGGTCGAACGCGTTGCGGATGACGCCGGCGGATGGGCTCGCCTTCTTGATCTCGGCGATGAGGGCGGGCCATCCGTCAGCAGACTTTCGCAACAGCGCGTCGCGAAAGCCTCTGGTCGCCGGCGCAATCAGAGCATCGCGCGTGAAGGTCGAGCCGAACGCCGCCATGCGGCTTTCGACTTCGCGTCTTTTGTACTCGATGATGGCGCCAAGACGGTTTTTCATGCCGTTGAGTTCGATATCGCGACGAGTTGGAACAACGCTTCACGCGCTGCGCCGCCGTCGATCGAGGCTGCGGCGCGCGCAGCGCCCGCCTGAACATCTTCCGCAATATCCGCCACGACAAGCGCAGCCGCGGCGTTGAGCACAACAATGTCGCGAAACGCGCCCGGCGCGCCGTTCAGAAGGGCCGTGATGGCGTCAGCGTTGTCCTGAGCATCGCCGCCGGCGAGGTCTTCAGGCCGCGCGCGCTGCAACCCGCACTCGTCCGGCGAAAGCGCAAATTCCCGAACCGCGCCGTTCTCAAGCGCGGCGATGTCGGTTGAGTCTGTCGTGGTGATTTCGTCGAGCCCGTCGCGGCCGTGCACGACCCAGGCTTTTTGCGCGCCGAGACCCTTAAGCGCTTCCGCCATCGGACGAATGAGCGCGCGGTCA
>JAUIEH010000126.1 GCA_030428405.1 Alphaproteobacteria bacterium | reverse complement strand
CCATGAAGCCCCAGTGACCGGGCGTGAAAAAATCGCTGCTGCTCGCGTCCATTGTCTCGCAGACCCTCAGTCCGCGACGCGCGCCCCCGATCGCGCCAACCCCGCGCTCAAGAGTCCATACCGCGCTTGAGATCGCAACGACCGATTACACAAATTGCAGTCGAAAAGTGCGTCAAAGCGCCTGACGCGAAACGCGCACGAGGCGCGACGATTACTCGCCGCCCTCGCCTGTCAGGATCATCGCGCGCGGGTAATCAGCGTCGAGATCACTGTCCTCGGCCCAATCCGCAATCATCTCGTGATAGCCCTCGGCATAGCGCGCGCCAGCGCGCGACCCGTCCTCGCGAGTTACGAACTCGATGATGCCGTGATCGGTGTCGGGAAACTCCGCGACCGTCAGCGGAGCCCCGCCGCGGTTCACCTCGAGGAGACGCGTGCGCGTGCTTTCAGGCGGCGCCTCGCGATCCTCTCCCGCGAGAATCCAGAGCGTGGGCGCGCTCAACGCCTCCAGCTCCGGCAGCGGGTCATGATCCCAGCTCGTCCCGCGATCGTGGCTTGGCCCGAAAATGCGCAGGAAGATGCTGGGCGTCGTGACAAACTGGCCGGTGAACTCGCCCTCAAGCTCATCGAACCAGGGTTCGTTGCGATAGCGGCGCTTCAATTCGTTCATTTCGGCATAGCCCTCGCGAAAGCCGCTCGCGATGATGACGCCGGCCGCATCGGCGATCTCGCCGGCCGCCTCCAGCGCCTCGCCTTCATAGCCAAGCGCGCGCAGGCCGCCGACGGTTTCGTCGCGATTCTCCATTAAGGGGCCGAACGCGAGGCCATAGCCGATGACGTTGAAGTCGGGATCGATCTCGTTCGAGGCGATGGGGATGATCCAGCCGGCCTGGCTGCCGCCGATGAACCCAAGGCGTTCCACGCGATCGCCGGCCAGTCGCCGCGCCTCGCCCGCCGCCGCGACCGCGTCGCCCGCGAGGTCGTGGAAATTCTGCGAGTACTCGCCCTCCGATCCGCCGGTGCCGCGCTTGTCGTAAACGAGCACGCCGACGCCCTGGGCGGGCAAGAACCACTGCCAGTGATAGAAATCGACGGCGGAGTAGTCCTCCGAGCCATGCACCAGCACCGCGACCGGCGCGGGCCCGCCGCCTTCGGGCATGACGAGGCGCGCGCGCAGGCTGAGTTCGCCGGACTGAAAGCGGGTTTCCTCGATGTCGAGCGCGATCCGCGCGCCCTCCTCGCCGTCAAGCGTGATGCGTCCGTCCGCGCAATCGCCGAACTGAACTTCGACGCCATCCGGCTCGCCGGTCCAGCCCCGCGTGCTCCGCCAGGCCTCGCCGTCCTGCTCCAGGCGCCCGACGCGACCGTCAATGTGACGCCAGCGCAGCACCGAGCCCTCAACCGGCGTAATCGCGACGACGTCGCCGCCCGCCATGCGATAGGCGCCGGAATGGCAGGCGATTTCCTGGTTCAGGGGTTCTTCGGCGTCACCGCCGCCACACGCGGCGATGGTCAGGATGGCAGGCGCAAACAGCGCCCAGACATGTCGTATCAATTCATTACCTGCACGTCTTGAATTTATCGATTTACGATAAGCTCGGTTGGCCGCCTAGTCCAGACCCAATTGCGCGCGCGTCTCCGGCGTCCATCCGACCAGCACTTCAGCGCCGTTCTCGATGACCGGACGCTTGACCAAGGTCGGGTTGGCGGCGAGCAGCTTGGCCGCGCCGGCCGGCGTCTCCGACTTGGCGCGCTCCGCCTCGCTCAGCCCGCGCCAGGTCGTCGAGCGCTTATTGACGAGCGCGTCCGCGCCGACAGCGCCGAGCCATTTCGGCGCCAGCTTCGCCAGATCGGCCTCGGCGCGAATGTCGATGAAGGCATAGTCCCGGCCGGCGGCGTCGAGCGCCTTCATCGCCTTTTTGCAAGTGTCGCAATTCTTCAGGCCGTAAAGCTTCATCGGTCGCATCCGCGCTGTGAGGGATTTGAGCGCCCCGATAAATCACGATTGCGCGAAAGAGGTAAGCGCAAGGCCTAGCGACCCTTGGGGAGGATGGGCGCGCTGCGCGCTCACACCGCAATCGGTCGTGCAAAGAGCACTCAACAAGGCGCTTCGTTTCGCGAATGGAGGCGCCACGGCGCCGCAGCAGCCCCGCTTATTCCGCGGCGGCTGCGCTTTCGCGGTCGGCGCGCATCTTTTCGGCCTTGTCTTCGACGGCTGTAACGATGCGCTCGATCATCTCGTCATTGGAGACTTTCGCGTCCGCCTGTCCGGCGAAATAGAGCATGCCGGCGCCCTTGCCGCCGCCGGTGAAGCCGATATCCGTATACGCAGCTTCACCCGGTCCGTTGACGACGCAGCCAATAATCGACAGCGAAATCGGCTCGGCGACATGGGCGAGACGCTCTTCCAGCGTCGCGACTGTCTTGATCACGTCGAAGCCCTGACGCGCGCAGGACGGGCACGCGATGATGTTGACCCCGCGCGAGCGCAAGCCCAGCGATTTGAGAATGTCGAAGCCGACTTTGATCTCTTCGACCGGGTCGGCGGAGAGCGAAACGCGGATCGTGTCGCCGATCCCCGCCCAGAGCAGAGAGCCGATCCCGATGGCGGATTTGACCGAGCCGTGGCGCAGCCCGCCGGCCTCGGTGACGCCGAGATGCAAGGGCGCATCCGTCGCCTCGGCCAGCGCCTGATAGGCGGCGACCGTCAGGAAAGCGTCCGAGGCTTTGACGGAAATCTTGTATTCGCGGAAGTCGTGTTCTTCGAGCACGCGGGCATGTTCGAGCGCGCTTTCGACCATCGCCTCCGGGCACGGCTCGCCGTATTTTTCCAGCAGATGGCGCTCGAGCGAGCCGGCGTTGACGCCGATGCGCATGGAACAGCCATGGTCGCGCGCCGCCTGCACGACGTCGCGCACGCGCTCCTTCGAGCCGATATTGCCGGGATTGATGCGCAGACACGCAGCGCCCGCCTCGGCCGCCTCGATGGCGCGCTTGTAGTGGAAATGGATGTCGGCCACGAGCGGGACCGAGACCGCGCGCGCGATCGATTTGAAAGCGGCTGTGGACGCTTCATCCGGACACGACACGCGCACGATGTCGGCGCCGGCGTCTTCGAGCGCGCGGATCTGCGCAACCGTCGCCTCGACGTCCGGCGTCGGCGTATTGGTCATGGACTGCACCGAGATCGGCGCATCGCCGCCGACGGGCACGGTTCCGACATGAATCTGGCGGCTGGGCCGGCGCTCGATCATGCGCCAGGGACGCACGGCTCGCGCGCGGGCGTCGGCGTCGGTCGGCGTCATGCAATGCTCCCAGGTTCAGGCGTCAGGCTGAATATAGGGATTAGTCGTCGTCTTGCGCAGCCTCGGGCGCGGCGACGGGCGGCAATTCCTGCACAACAACCGAGCCAAACCCGTCCGGCGTCGCGCCCGGCTCGAAGATGCGGCTGACAGGAAGGCCTCCGCCATCATTGGCGGCGGGCGGCGGGCTGGCCGCGGCCGCGTCTGCGGCTGCAGCCGCGGTGGCGGCGCCGGGATCCGTAGGCAGCGGCTCGGCGAGAATGCGCGAGACCGGCATGGAATCATCCGCCGTGGCCGGCGTGATCGCATCCGCGCCGCCCTCGCCATCGGCGTCGCCTTCGACGAGCGGCTGGTTTTCGACCGGACGCGCGCGCCGCGCTTCATCGACCGACCAGCTCTGCACCGGCACGCCGGAGCGCCCCATTCGTCCCATGCTTTCGCCGTCGCGGAACACTTCCACGGCGCCGGCGTTGCGCGCCGAAATGGTCAAACCGGCGCGCTGCGGCACCTCGTAAGTGGCGTCCATGCGCAAGACATTGGCGTATAACAACTCGCCGCCCGGACCCGTGACTTCGATGCGCACGGGCACGCGCGCCGTCAGCGCGATGGTCGAGCCTTCCGCCGCTTCCAGTTCCGCCAGAAGGCGCGCACCGTCAGCGCCGGGCTCTGCGCGCACCCAGGCCTCAAGCGCTTCTGGAACGGGCGGCACGCCATCAGCGTCGACCGCAGCGCGCGGCTGCAGGCCGTACCACGCGAACAAGGCGACGGCGCCCATGACGCAGACGACGGCCAGCGCGCGCCTGTTCAGCTTGCGCTCGACCTTGACCTTGGGCGCTTCAGGCTGACGCAAGCTGCGCCGCGGCGACATCTCAGCACGAAAGCGCGCAGCGGCGGCGTCGCCGTCGAGGTCGAGGAAATCTGCATAAGTGCGGACAAATCCGGCGGCGTATGGTCCGTGCGGCAGAGCGCGCGGGTCCATCACCTCGATGGCTTCAAGATAATCGCGCCGGATGCGGATCGCATCGGCGACCTCTTCCAGGCTCAAACGCTTGGCGTTGCGGGCAGCTGCGAGCTGGGCGCCCACCGAGGGATAAGCGCCGTTTGACGCCGCGCCATCGGACGCGCGCGAATCAGACGCGGGCTGCGCGTCATTCGCAGCGCCTGCGCCGATGTCATTTGACGCGCTCGTCATTGGGTCCCCCGACCGCAATCCATCAACAGCCGGCGCAAGCGCCGACTCGCTTAACTCACGCTACATTTAGGGCAATTCTCGGACCGTCGCCAATGCGCTTAGAGCGTGGCGCCCAGTTCCGAAGCGAGTGCGACCAGCTCCGGCCTGATTGTGTCCGAAGACGACGCGATCAGCGCGCCCACCCGGCCCGCCGCGCGTTCAGCGTCCAGCGACAACACCAGGCGCTTGATCCGCCCCATGCTCGAAGCCGCCATGGACAAGCGGTCAAAGCCCAATGCGATCAAGGTCATGGCCTCAAGCGGACGCCCGGCGATCTCGCCGCAGACCGTCACCGGCTTGTCCTGAGCGGCACATGCGTCGCGGATCTGCTTGAGGAAGCGCAAGGCCGCCGGGTTGAGCGGATCATAGCGCTCGGCAAGCTTGGCGTGGCCGCGATCGGCGGCGAAGAAGAACTGCAAGAGGTCATTGGCGCCGATGGACAGAAAGTCGGCGTGGCGCATCAGCTCGTCGAGCTGGAAGGCGAGCGCGGGCGCTTCGAGCATTGCGCCGACACGAAACGACGTCGGCACGCCGTCGCCGCGCCGCGCTGCGCGCTCCAGCTCTTTCTCAAGAAGCCCGCGCGCATCGCGAAACTCCGTCACCGTCGCGACCAGCGGGAACATCACGCTCAGTTCGCGCCCCGCAGCAGCGGCGACCAGCGCGCGCAGCTGGCGGCGCATCAATCCGGAACGCTCCAGACCGAGACGCACCGCGCGCCAGCCCATGGCCGGGTTCTCCTCGCGCTCGATTTCGGCATAGGGCAAGAGTTTGTCGCCACCGAGATCGAGCGTGCGGAACACGACCGGCTTTTCATCGGCGGCGTCGAGCGCTGCGCGGTAGAGCGCGGTCTGCTCGTCCTGGCGCGGCAGGCGCTCGGCGAGCATGAACTGGAACTCCGTGCGGAAGAGACCGATGCCGTCCGCGCCGACGCGTTCGATCTGCGCCAAATCGACATTGAGCCCGACATTGAGCAGGAGCGACACGGCGCGCCCGTCCCTGGTGACCGACGGCTCGTCCTTCAATAGCGCGATGCGCTCTTCCTCGGCCGCCGACAGCGCCATGCGTTCTTTATACGCATCAACGACGTCATTGGTCGGACGCAGATGAACCTCCGCGCGCTCGCCGTCGACGATCACCGCATCGCCGTTCTCGACGCGATCGAGAATGCCTTCGGCGCGGCCGATCATCGGCACGCCGAGCGCGCGCGCCACGATAGCGGCGTGACTGAAGGCCGAGCCCTCCTCCACCACAACGCCGCGCAGCTTTGCTGGATCGAACTCCAACAGCTCGGCCGGCCCCAATGTGCGCGCGAAGATGACGCCGTCCTCAATACCGGCGCTCGGCTCGCCGAGCCGGCGGCCCTCGTCTTCCGCAAGGTGGCGCAGCATGCGGTTGGCGAGGTCTTCGAGGTCGTGCAGCCGCTCGCGCAGATAGCTGTCGCGCGCCGACATCAGCTTGGCGCGATGTTCATTGCGCACGCGCTCGACGGCGGCTTCAGCGGTGAGGCCAGAGCGCACCGCTTCGATCAGGCGCTCCAGCCAGCCGCGGTCATTGGCGAACATGCGGTAGACTTCGAGCACTTCGCGCGGGGCGCCGACCAGCTCGCTGGTGCGCCCTTCGAACAGGGAATCCACGCCCTTGCGCAAGGCCGCGATCGCGCGCTCCAGACGCTCGGCCTCATATTCCGGGTTCTCAGCGATGAGCTGGGTCGGCGCGACATGCGGCTCGCGCTTCACCGCCACGCCGATGGCGACGCCGGCGTTGATCCGTCGACCGACATGACGCTCCGGCCGCGAGGGTCGCAGCTCGATGCCTTCCAGCCCGGTGGCGAGCGTAGGATCAGTGACGACTTCTGCGAGGATCATCGCCGCGGTCTGCAGCGTCTCGACTTCTTCTTCGTCATATTGGCGCGGCGCGCTGTTTTGCACCGTAAGCACGCCGATCGGCCGACCGCCGCGCAGGATCGGAACGCCGAGAAATGAGGCGACGCGGTCCTCACCGGTCTCAGGAAGATAAACGAAGGCGGGATGAGCGCGTGCGTCGGTGAGGCGCAAAGGCTCAGCGTTGGCCGCGATATAGCCGACCAGGCCCTCGCCCGCATTCAACCGTGTACGGTGCACGGCGTCGGGATCGAGCCCCTCAGTCGCGCATAATTCGAGCGAACCGCCCGCGCGCTTAAGATAGATCGAGCAAACTTCGGCGACGAAATTGCGCGCGATGATGGAGACGAACTGATCCAGACGGGCCTGCGCGCCGCCGCTCTGCGCCATCACCTGCCGGATCTGGCGCATCAACCGGCGCACGCCGGCGGCAGAGGCTGAGCCCGGTCCCGTCAAAACGCCTTACCCGCCCTGCACGTCACGCTTCATCCAGTCCGTATGCGGCATGGAGTGCGCGCACGGCGAGCTCCGTGTAGTCGATGGGCACAAGCGCGGAAATCTTGATCTCCGAGGTTGAGACCGCATCGATGGCGATGCCGCGCTCGGCCAGCGCGGCGAACATTTGCTGCGCGACGCCAGCCTGGCTGCGCATGCCCACGCCGATGACGGAGACCTTCGACAATTCCTTTTGCGCTTCAAGATCGGCGAAACCCAGATCAGTTTGCGCCGCGCGCATGATGTCGATGGCGCGGTCGATATCGGCGTGTCCGACCGTGAACGAAAGATTCGCCGCATGCTGAGAGCGCGCCTGACTGCGCACGATCATGTCGACGCTGACGCCCGCCCCGGCGAGCACGGTGAAAACTTGGGCGAGCGCTGTCGGCGT
>JAUIEH010000125.1 GCA_030428405.1 Alphaproteobacteria bacterium | reverse complement strand
ATGCGCGGCGAGCGGCGTACGAGCATGCCGAAATCATCGCGGTGCAGGCTCAATATCTCACTGTCGCGCAGCGCCGAAGCGGTTGCGGAATGCGGCGCGCCCGATATCAGCGCCATCTCGCCCACTGGAAAGCCCGCGCGGATATGGCCGACCAGCTCGACGCCGTTCTCAGGTGCGCGGCGATGGGCGACCAGCGCGCCGGTGGCGACGAAATGGAGATGGTCGGAGGTTTCGTCTTCGCGATAGAGCGTCCAGCCGCCGGGCAGGGAATACCATTCGGCCGCCTTGTCCGCGCGCGCGATGGCGCGCCGTTCGGCGCGGGAAAACTCTGCGTCGGCGAGAAAGCTCAGATCAGCGAGAGACGGACGCATGCCCCAGTGATGAAGAGCGCCGCGTTATCGCGCAAGGGGCGGCGCTATTCCTCTTCAGGGGCCTGGATCTGGTCTGAGCGCACCAGCCGCCAGCCCTCCGGCGCAGCGCGCCAGGTCGCAGCCACGAAGCCGCGAAACGCGCCGGTCGGGCCGTCCGCATTCTCGAAGGTCTCGACGAAATAAGAGCGCACAAAGGCGTAGTCGCCCGTGATCGTGAGCTCGAGAATATCGCTTTCGCGCGAGGAGACGCGATTGCCGGCGCCATGCCAGTCCTCAACCGCCGCGACCAGCTCGGCGCGCGCAATCACGTCGCCCCCGATCGCCCAGCGCGAATAATCCGGCGCCAGAAAGGCCGCGTAAGCCTCCGGGCCTGCGCCGTCCGGCGTCAGGGTCTGCGCAAAAGCGGACATGGCGGCGCGCAGCTCAATTTCGCGGGCTTCAACGGCGTCATCGCTGGCAAAGCCGGGCGCTGCAGCGATCAGGACCGCGCACAGTGCTGTCGGGACAAGGCGCATAGGTCTGCTCCCTCGCAATGAATGTCGCGCCCATGATCTCCAAGCGCGCAGCGCTGTCAGGCGCGATGCGACGACTGACCGAAGCGTGCAATGAACGACGGTCCGCGATGATGGCGGCGACGATGATGGGGGCGGGGGCGAGGGCGGTCCGCGCACGAGGATCTGCAAATAAAAAAGCGCGCCGCGATTGCTCGCGGCGCGCTCTTGCAGCGCGACAAGCGCGCAATGTCGTTCGATCAGCCGATAGCGCGATCAGCCGTCCACGAGATGGAGCGGCTCGGCTCTGAACTGGCGTCCGACTTGGACGTGCGTGCGCTGACTGATTCCGCCCAGCGCTTCGCGCCTTCCTGCGGGTCTCCGCCATGGCCGCGCGGTCCGGCGCCGCCCATAAAGTTCAAGATTTTCAACGTCCCCTCCGAAATTCCTTCGAATCGGCCATCCTCATGGCCCGGTCATGCCGCAAACGCGCGGCACGCCGATTTCGTTCCGGTTTATGTCTCGATTCGAGGACGCGTTCGCGCATTTGTCCGCAGGGGCGAAAAAGCGGTTACGACAAAATTGTGTACGACTTCGCGTAACTGACTACCGCAACGCGAAAAGGCCTTCTCGCGTAAGGGTTGCAGCGCCAAGCCCCTGAATAATCCGACTAGGGCTTTGTAAATATGCTGACTTCGCTCAGATCCTGAAATGCGCCGGCGCGCTTTTCGCCGCGCGCCTTGATCGCCTCTAGGATGTCCTGCGGCGACCAGATCGAAGCTTGCAAGGTCATGGCGTAGGAAAGCGCGTCGGCGGTGGCGTGATCGCGCGCATAATTCATCGCGTGTTTGGAGCCTGCGACCGCGAGCGGCGCCTTTGACGCGATGGTCTGGGCCATCTCCATGGCGCGCGCGCGCAAGGCGTCGTGGTCGGGCAGGATTTCGTTGACGAGGCCGAGGCGTTCGGCGCGCTCGGCGGTGAGCGTTTCGCCGGTATAGGCGAGCTGGCGCGCTACGCCTTCCGGGATGAGCTTGGGCAGGCGTTGCAAGGTGCCGACATCGGCCATCATGCCGATATTGATCTCTTCGATGCGAAACACGGTGTCGGGCGCGGCCAGTCGAATGTCGCAGGCCGTGACCATGTCCACGCCGCCGCCAATGCAACCGCCCTGAATGGCAGCGATGACCGGAAAGCGCGCGGTCTCAAGCGCGGTGAACGTGTCCTGCAACGCGCGCGCGCCGCGCATGAAGGCGTCGCGCTGGCTCGGCGCTTCGGTCTCAAGCCCGCCGCCGGTGAAGACGGAAATATCCATGCCGGCGGTGAAGTGCGGGCCTTCCGCGTCGATCACGAGCGCGCGCACGTCGCCAGCGTTAGAGAGCGCAGTGACGACTTGCGGCAGCTCGGTCCAGAACGCCGGCGTCATGGAGTTGCGCTTTTCCGGGCGCGAAAGCGTCAGGCGGGCGACGGCGCCTTCGCGCGTGATGCGAAAGCACTCAAAGTCCTGCGCGCGATGAGATTGCATGTCGGCCTCCAGCGCCATGGCGCGTCTCCCTGACGAGTTTCTTGCTGCGGCAATAGCAGGCGCGCGCACGCCTGTTAACGCCTGCGCCTCGATTGAGCCTGACGCCGACGCGTGGTTCAGTCGCTTCAAATCAAAAACGGAAACGCCCATGCCTGTTCTCAAATCCGCCGTGGACGTGAATGGCGAGGTCTTCGCGCGCAACGCCGCCGCCATGGACAAGCTCATCGATGAGCTGAACGCCAATGCGGCGACAGCCGCGCTCGGCGGCTCTGAACGCTCGCGCGAGCGCCATTTGTCCCGCGGCAAGCTTTTGCCGCGCACGCGCGTGGAGCGACTGCTCGATCCGGGAACGCCGTTTCTTGAAATCGCGCCGCTCGCCGCCTTCGGCATGTATGAAGGCGACGTGCACGCAGCTTCCCTCATCGCCGGCATTGGACGGGTCTCGGGCCGCGAGGTGATGGTCATCGCCAATGACGCGACGGTGAAGGGCGGCACTTATTATCCGTTGACGGTGAAAAAACATCTGCGCGCCCAGGAAATCGCGCGCGAGAACCGTTTGCCCTGCGTCTATCTCGTCGATTCCGGCGGCGCCAATCTTCCGTATCAGGCCGACGTCTTTCCCGACCGCGAGCATTTCGGCCGCATCTTCTTCAACCAGGCGCAGATGTCGGCTGAAGGCATCGCGCAGATCGCCGTGGTCATGGGTTCGTGCACGGCGGGCGGCGCCTATGTGCCGGCGATGTCGGATGAGACCATCATCGTCAGAAAGCAGGGCACGATCTTTCTCGGCGGCCCGCCTCTGGTGAAGGCGGCCACAGGCGAGGTGATATCGGCCGAAGACCTCGGCGGCGCGGACGTGCATGCGCGCATCTCAGGCGTCGCCGATCATTATGCGGCCAATGACGAGCACGCGTTGTCGATCGCGCGCTCCATCGTCGCTAATCTGAACACGGTCAAAGCGCCTAGCCTCGACATCGCGGACCCGCGCGAGCCCGTCTATGAGCCGGGCGAAATCAACGGCGTCGTGCCGCCGGATCTCAAGACCCCCTTCGATGTGCGCGAGGTGATTGCGCGCCTGGTCGACGGCTCGGAGTTTGATGAGTTCAAAAAGCTCTATGGCGAAACTCTGGTGACGGGGTTTGCGCGGCTCTGGGGCATGCCGGTCGGGATCATCGCCAATAACGGCATTTTGTTTTCCGAGAGTGCGCAAAAGGGCGCCCATTTCATCGAGCTGTGCGCGCAGCGCGGGATACCGCTCGTCTTTTTACAGAACATCACCGGCTTCATGGTCGGCTCGAAATATGAGGCCGGCGGCATCGCCAAAGACGGCGCCAAGCTGGTCACGGCGGTCGCGACCGCGCGCGTGCCGAAATTCACAATCATCATCGGCGGCTCGTTCGGCGCGGGTAATTACGGCATGTGCGGACGCGCCTATTCGCCGCGTTTCCTCTTTATGTGGCCGAATGCGCGCATCTCGGTGATGGGGGGTGAACAAGCCGCCAGCGTGCTCGCCACCGTCAAGCGCGACGGCATGGAGGCCAAGGGCGAGAAATGGTCGTCCAAGGAGGAAGCCGCGTTCAAGGCGCCGATCCAGGAAAGCTATGAACGCGAAGGCTCGCCCTATTTCTCGACCGCCCGCCTCTGGGACGACGGCGTCATCGCGCCCGCCGACACACGGCGCGTGCTCGGTTTGGCGCTCTCAGCCAGCCTGAATGCGCCGGTGGAGAAGGGCATGCGCTTTGGCGTGTTCAGGATGTAGGGTTGCGTTAGTCGGCCCGGGCGAGGCGAGCGATGTCCAGAATTTCGATACGCCGTGATGTCGGCAGCTCATTTACGAACGCCACGGCTCTGGTGAGCACGCTGTTTTTGGCGGCGGCCGCGCTTGCAGCTGTCGGATTTGAGCCGCAATCGATACCGATCAGCATTTTTTCCTATCTCGACTACTATATGCGAACCTTCGGCCAGCTCATTTGGGGCGCCATCGGATTTGAGGTTCCAGCTTTCCTCGCCGCGCTGACGAGCGTGACGCTCATCGTCGTTCTGCGCGCCGCCCACGGGATGGCGAATAATGCTCCGAACATTTTCGACTATTATCGATATGTTTCAGCGCGTTTTCCCGGCTTATCGCCCGCCGAGCGTCGTGAAGCGCCGAGATTTCAGTTGAGAAATCCGCTCGATATTCAAGCGCGCGACGTTGATGCGAACGTCGTTCAAAATTTCTTCCTCATAGCGTCTGATGGATTAGCAAATATAGCTGATTACGGAGCAATTCTGCTCCTGGCCGTAATCGCGTTTTTCGGCGCCTTCACAAATGCGGTCAGCTTTGTCTTGTTCGCGTGGACCAAACGCGCGCGCTTCATTCGGATGTTCGGATACGTTCTTTTGTGGGCGGCCGCGTTCGGCGCGCTTTCGATCAGCGCGTATTTGCTGATCCATTCACCTTTTTCCGGTCTGGAAGATGCTGGCGTTCTTCAGCGCTACGCGGCGATCGCGGCGTCAGTGATATTGAGTTCGATACTTTTGTTTTATCCGCGCTACCTCGTCAGCGCGCTCATCGCTGCGGGCTTTGGCGTTGCGCTCGACTTTTTATTGCGCAGCAATGAGCATCTTTTGATACAAACGTCGAGCGCTTAACAACAAAGCGGGGCGCGCGAAGCGGACTTGCGGTTTTGAGGCGCATTTCTCCAAGGGGCGTGCCTGGCTTGGCGTTGAGCGCGAGCCTGAACGCGCCGGTGGAGCGCGGCATGCGCTTTGGCGTGTTTAGGATGTAGGGGGACGATTGCCTCGTCTAATGATTTTCGCCTCATCTTCAGAAATTGGAATTCTTCGATTCTTGTGCCGGTTCCAAGCGTTCAACGCCGCTAGCCAAGCGTCTTTTTCATTATCGTTGATGTTGCCGTCGTCGTGGAGAGCGACGACGAGAACGCGGTAATCAGTCCTCGGTAGGTTTTTATACTTGCGTCGATTACGACCGTCCGGCGCGCGTCGTGCGATCAAGTCGATTGTTTGCTTCAGTTTACTAATTTCGCTCGATGCTTCTGAAAATAATGGGTTTTCACTGGGCTCGGTATTGCGCTCTTGGATCCTGCTCAATCCACTGCGCACAACTTGTCCGTCCTCTGGCGCGTCAGGCGCGGTTTCGTCTTCTCGGAGACGAGACGTAATTGCAGCGTTTTCAATAGCAGCCTCACTTTTTGCTTGAGCAGAGAGGAGGTTTCGATTGATCCGCCAGCCGATGACCGCTGCGATGATTGCGACGATCACGGGGGCGTTAAGGAGGTCCCACAGCGTGATGCTGTCTTCGACAGCGAAGAAGTTTCCCACGGATCCGATGATTTCTTCTATCGACATGCCACTTCCGCCGTCTACACGATGGCGCACAATATCGAGGAAAGTATGAGAAGGGTCAAAAATTTGCATTGGCGTTATTGATGGAAGTCCCGTGCTTCGGCGGTTTATGTACATTGAAAATAGATTGCTCGTCGTCATCCCGGCCCCCGGATCAAGTCCGGGCACGCTCTGCGAAGCGGAGAGCCGGGACCTACCGACGCCGCCAAAAAAGACGCCGGCGCGTGGCAGAGGCGTTTCATCGGATACGACAGTAGATCCCGGATGAGCGCTGACGCGCTTTCCGGAATGACGTGTGTGGCTGGCGTTGCTGATCGCTAATCGCTCGCTGGTAAGCGCCTAACATTCCTCGTCACCCTCGTCGCTGGCTTTGGGACCCGATATCGATATTTTGGCGGGTAACAATGGAATCCGCCGGAACGGTCGATAATGAAGGTGATTGGTTCTTCCGCGTATACCGCTAGCGTCGGATGGCTCGCATCTGCGCTTTTGGCGGCGGCGTGCGGTAACGCCGAGTCTCTGCGCGTCCGGGCGGCCGATGCGCAGGTCTCTCCGGGGCCGGACTGTATTGTACTCGTGGAATTTCGTGAGGCGCGGAGCGGTGAACTTATTTCCGCCGCCTCGTCTGAGAGCACATCTTTCGATCTATTGCTGCAGCTGGAGAATGCGCGCGACGCCGAGCGGTTCGTGTACGGCGTGCGTTTTCGCGGCCCGTTCGCCGTCTATGAGCTTGCCGAGTCTTGCGACACGAATATTGAAGAGCTCACGGGATTGTTGCGCGAATACAATCAGCGAGAGGCGCAGGTGAGGGCGTCGTTCTCTTCGCGTATCGCAACGCGATACGACCTCATGTGCCACCACGACTGCACGGATGATCCGTATTGCTGGCTCGGGCAGACCGCTGAAACTTGCCCGCAAGCGGACGAAGCGGCGGGCGAGTGAGCAGCGCGTTCATGGCCCGCGCATCGCGCCATCTTGGCGCTCCAACATGTGCCCTGTCGTCGCGACGCTCGTAGCTCGGAAGGGTCTCGCGGTGGATGGACGCCATGCCGTCCCGCCGCATAAACTTATCCGCCCCCGTCCCATCACCTCCATAATCGCTCCCGTCTCCGCTCATCAGGCGGGCTCGCGCACCGGATGCGGGCGGGCGGAGGCTGACGCGCCGCGACTTGTCCGTGACCGGAGCGGTCAAGACTCGGCGAGCGCCCTTCAGGGGGCGGGGCACTAGGACCCCGCCGGCAGGCCGACCACGTCCAGGGCCTTAGCGCGCAGCGTTGTGCGCCCAGACCAGCGGACCCGTACGGACGTCGCCTGAAGGGAACGGCATAAGTCGTCAGCGCGGAGCGGTCGTGAATCGCTCCTTACCCGGCGCAAGCCGGACAGCGCGATTGACGTTCGCTCCGCGCCCGCTTCTCAGCGGACACCAGCGCGCGCCCGGCCGGCGAAATCGGACGGGAGGTTATTTCGTGCGCTATCGCTCGCTATCCGCTCGCTGCTTGAGCGAGGGCGCGCGGTCACAAGATCGCGTCGATATTCTCGAGGGGGCGCGCGATGACGGCGCCTTTGGG
>JAUIEH010000124.1 GCA_030428405.1 Alphaproteobacteria bacterium | reverse complement strand
GCCACGAAAATCAGCGACGCGATGACGGCGAAGCGATTATAGCGCGCGCGCACCGCAGGCGGGGCCGAACCGGACTCTGGCATCAGATTGATCATGACGATGAATATCTCGCCCGTTTCGGCCCGCCTCGTCCAGCTCAACCCGTCTCGCCGGCCGGCGCGCCAGCGTCAAACGCGCCCGGATCGCTCAGCTCCTCGAAGGTGAAGGCGCGTCCATTCGTGACAACCATGTCGACCGTGCGGGCGTTCATTACGTCTTCGACGGGGTTTTCGCGCAGGAAAACGATGTCGGCCTCAAGCCCCGCGCGCAGCGCGCCGGTGTGTTCGTCGAGACCAAGCGAGGCCGCGGTCTCCGAAGTCGCCAGCCGCAAGACGCGCCAGCTGGAAAACCCGGCATCGACATGCAGGCGCATTTCGCGCGCATAGATGGGGCCGCCGCCGGCGCCGTCCGTACCCAAAGCAAGGCGCACGCCCGCCTCATCGAGACGGCGCGCGAACTCATAAACGCGCTGCATCGCACCTTCGGCGCGCGTGAAGTCCTCCGCCTCCCAGCCGGTTGAGGCGGCGGCGAGAAAAGCCCGCGAGGCGTCCAAAGAATCCGGGTGGAAATAGACTGAAAATTCGGGGCCGAACATTTCCTCGCGCGCCGCGCGCACGAAGGTCAGTTCGTTCACCAACAAAGTCAGGTCGACGACGACATCATTCGCCGCCAGCGTTTCCAGCATGTCCTGGAACAACGGCCCGTCGAAATCGACCAGCTCAAACCAGCGATAATAATAGCGGGTATCCGCGCCGCGCTCGGCGAGGAAGGTTTCGCGCGCTTCAGGTTCGAGCAGATCCGGGCTGAGCGGCAAAGCGTGAAGAAGCTGTTCGACGCCAAGCTCGGCCGCGCGCGTCCAGCTGACCGCTTCAAGATGGGCGATGGGCGTGAGGCCGGCCGCATGCGCCGCGGCCACGCCGAGTGCGAGCTCTTCTTCCGTGAGCCCCGTATAGAGCTTGAAATAGGTCATGCCGAGGTCTGCCTGGCGCTGCGCCTCGGTGAACCATCCCTCTTCCGTTTGCGGATAGACAAAGCCCGTCCCGCCAAGCGGCGGCGGCTGAATCACGGCGCCGGCATGCACGGCGTCGGGCCCCTCCCATTCACCGGCGGCGATGTGTGCGTCATAGGCCGCACTTGCCTCAGGGTCCGCGCCCGGATTGCGCACTGTCGTCACGCCGAAAGCGAGCGCTGCGCGCGCATGAAAGCGGGTCACTTCGTCCACGGCGTCGATGGTGACGAGCGGGCCGTCGTCGGTCATTGAGATTTGATGCGGACCGGCCGTGATGTGTCCATGCGCATCAATAAAGCCGGCCATGGCGTAGCGGCTGGTCATGTCGAAGCGGGCGGCGTAGTCGCGCGCTGGCGCCTCGCCTGAACCGACCGATTCAATCTCGCCCTCAGAGACGACGATAAAAGCGTTCTCGACCAGGCGCTCTGCGTCCGGATCAATCAGCGTAAAGCCGTAATAGAGGTCGGCGGGCGCGTGCTCGTCCTGGGCGAGGACGGCGCACCCGCTCGCGCAAATGGCGGTGGCGACGGCGGTGAATGCCGTGATGGTGCGGGCGGTGATGTTTCGGGCGTTCATGTCGCGCTCCTATTTGTAAAGCTTGCTCGACATATAGAGTCGAGCTCGCTTTGCGTCAAGGACGCTTCACTTTTGAGGGCTTGCGCACACGAAAACGCCCGCATGTCGCCATGCGGGCGGTCATCAGAAGCCTGACGATAAAAGGGACGCAGGCGCTTAGGCAGTGCGCGCTTCTTCCATTGCGGTCTGGGCGCGGGCGGCTTCCGCGGCGGCGCAGCGCTGCGGATCGCGCTCAAGGCGCTCATGCATGCGCCGGATCATGCGGCTGCCGGTCTTCTTGAACAGGAACGGCAAAAAGCCGTGGACCATGCAGGCCAGACCGCACATGACCATGGGCGCGCCGAAACTCGTCGCCTGACGCAGATGCTCGCCATAGGTCTCGCCCACGGAATGCGGATGCTCGGTCATCAAGCGCTGGATCAACGATGTCTCCCAATTCAGGCGTCACAATCGCTGCAACAATAGCGTTGAATCGCCGAAATAAGATTGCATTTTCTGCTACTCGGCGCGACGATATTGGAACATGGTTCCAGCTATGGTGCCGATATGAGACTAGATGCGATAGACATCAAAATCCTGCGCGCGCTGCAGGAAGATGCGAGCCTCGCAGTGGAGGAAATCGCACAGCGCGCCGGTCTGTCAAAAACGCCGTGCTGGCGGCGCATCAAGCTGCTCGAGGCTGCAGGCGTCATCAAGAAGCGCGTGGCGCTGCTCGAGCAGCGCGCACTCGGTCTCGGCGCGACCGTGTTCGTCACCGTGCGCACGCGCCAGCACGAAGCCGACTGGCTGCAGAAATTCGCCAGCGCGGTGGCGCAGATGCCGGAGATCGTCGACGTCTACCGGCTAAGCGGCGACGTCGACTACATGCTCCGCGTCGTGTGCGCGGACATTACGGACTATGACCGCGTCTATCGCGAGCTGATCCGGCGCGTGCCGTTGGCGGATGTCTCCTCCTCCTTCGTCATGGAGGAGATCAAGCACACGACGGAATTGCCGATACACGAACTCGGCGCGGACGACTGAGGCGTTTTACTGCGCGGCAACGCCCGCATCGACGGCCTCAAGCGCCTCGCCGATATCCGCGATGAGGTCCTCGACGTCCTCAATGCCGACGGAGAAACGCACCAGCCCGTCAGTGATGCCGAGCGCTTCGCGCAAGGGTTTGTCGATGGAGGCGTGCGTCATGATGGCGGGATGCTCGATCAGCGATTCAACGCCGCCCAGCGACTCTGCGAGCGAGAACACGCTGACGCGCTCGAGGAACGCACGCGCCGCCGGCAGGCCGCCCTTGAGCGTCGCCGTGATCATGCCACCGAAACCGCCATGCATCTGCTTGGCGGCGACGGTGTGCTGGGGATGGTCGTCCCGGCCCGGATAAATGACGCGTTCGACCTGATCTTGCGCGGCGAGAAAATCCGCAATCTTGGCGGCGTTCTCGCAATGGCGCTGCACGCGCACATGCAGCGTCTTGGTCGAGCGCAAAAGCAGGAAACAATCCCACGGCGCCGGCACCGCGCCGACGGCGTTTTGCGTGAAGCGCAGGCGCTCGGCAAGCTCGTCGTCGTCGCAGATGAGCGCGCCGCCGATGACGTCGGAATGGCCGCCAATATACTTCGTGCACGAATGGCTGACAATGTCGGCGCCGAGCGAAAGCGGGTTTTGCAACACCGGCGTGGCGAAGGTGTTGTCGACGCCGAAGATCGCGCCATGCGATTTGGCGAGCGCGGCGACGGCTTCGATGTCGATGACCTTGAGCAACGGATTGGTCGGCGTCTCGGCCCAGACCAGCTTGGTGGCGGGCGTGAACGCGGCCTTGGTCGCCTCCAGATCGGTCATGTCGACGCGGGTATAGGTCACGCCGAACTGGCGGAAAACTTTATCCAGCGTACGGAACGTGCCGCCATAGACATCGTCGCACAACACGACATGGTCGCCGCTCGACAACAGATGAATGCAGGCCGCGAGCGAGGCGAGGCCCGAGGCGAACATCAGTCCGTGCCGGCCGCCCTCAAGCGAAGCGATATTGGCTTCCAGCGCCTTGCGGGTCGGATTGGCCGAGCGCGCATAGTCATAGTCGTCGATGATGACGCCCGGGCTCTCCTGAACATAGGTCGAGCTCTGATAGACCGGCGTCATGATGGCGCCTGTCGTCGGGTCGGGCCGCTGGCCGGCGTGAATGCAGCGCGTTCCGAAGCGCTTATTGTGGTGCATGACTTTCTCCGTGCCCTGACCTTAGCTGTCCGCGCTCTGCTTTGATTTGGCGAGATATTCGATGAGGTCGATTTTCGAGACCACGCCGACGACCTGAGAATTGTCGACGACGACGGCGACGTGGTCGGTCTCGAAAATGTGGAACAGCTCCTCCAGGCGCGCCTTGGGGTAAATAAGCCCGCCAATGGAGCTGGAGGCTTCGTGCGCGGGCGCATCGAGATTGAGGCCGCCTTCGCGCATGCTCTTCAAAACGTCGCTCTCATGCACGATGGCGTTGAGCTTGCCGCGCTCGATCAGCGGGACCTGCGAAACGCCGTGCTCGCGCATGAGCGCCACGATGTCGCGCAAAGGCGAGTCGGCGTCCGCCGTTACGGGGTTGGGCGTGTGCTGCCTGAGCAGGTCCTCCACGAGGCCGAGCGCCTGGCCTTCCTCCATGAAGCCTTTCTCACGCATCCAATCGTCGGAGAGATATTTCGAGACATAGCGATTGCCGTGATCGGGCAACACGACGACGACCTTTTTGCCCGGTCCCAGTTCCTTGGCGATCTCGCAGGCGACGTGAACATTCGAGCCCGACGAGCCGCCGCAGAACAGGCCCTCCTCGCGCACCAGACGGCGCGCCATGACGAAGGAGTCCTTGTCATTGACCTGGCGCATGTCGTCGACGACCGAGAAATCCATGGCGCGGCACTCAATGTCCTCGCCAACGCCCTCGACCATGTAGACATAGGCTGTCGGCAATTCGCCGGTGTGGAACAAATTGTAGTGGACCGAGCCGAGCGGATCGACGCCGATGATTTTGACGTGCGGGGCGTGTTCTTTCATGTAGCGGCCGATGCCGGAGACCGTGCCGCCCGTGCCGGTGCCGCCGACAAAGGCGTCGAACTGGCCGCCGTCGGTGTCCTCGAAAATCTCGCGCCCCGTCGAGACGCAATGAGCCTCGATGTTCCAGGGCGAGTGATATTGATCGACATAGAACGCGCCCGGCGTGTCCTCGGCGATCTTCTTGGCGACGTTGACATAATGCTCAGGCGAATCGCCGGGCACGTCGGTCGGCGTGATGATGACCTCGGCGCCGTAAGCGCGCAGCGAGTCCTGTTTTTCGCGGCTCATCTTGTCCGGCATGGTGAAGACGCAGCGATAACCTTTCACCGCCGCCGCCATTGCGAGACCCTGGCCGGTATTGCCGGAGGTGTTCTCCACGATCAGCCCGCCGGGCTTTAGAATCCCCGATTCCTCCGCCTTTTCAATGATGTAATGCGCCATCCGGTCTTTGATCGAGCCCGACGGATTGAGATATTCGCACTTGGCGTAGACCTCTGCGGCGCCTTCGGGGACGACGCGGTTGAGCCGGACCAGCGGCGTATCGCCGATGGCGTCGAGAATGGTCGGCTTAACTTTCATGGGTCGCGCGCCTTCTTGTGTTGAGCGGTGATCAAGACCCGCCGCGCGGGCGGTTTGGGGCCTTGTAGCGCGTTCGCGCGAGCGCGAACATGGCGCACAGAATTTGGACGCATTCTCGCGCGACCGTCGCAAGCTCGACCCGGCCTGTCTCTTGTCGAATGCGCGCCGGGCGCCAATCTGCGATTTGGCTCGACAACGCCGATCGACGCGCTTGAGAAGCTTATATGCGCATTTGCGTTCGTCTTGGCGCGGCGATGGCCGCGATTGCGATTTTCGTCTGCGCGCCGCACGCCGCCGCGCAGTCGCGCTATGCCGCCGTGATCGGCGTGGACGCCTATTCCGAAGAACTCAGCCCGCATGCCGGCGCAGTGGCTGATGCGCGCGCGGTCGCCGAAGCCTTCGCCGCCGTAGGATTTGAAGTCGAACTCGTCGAGGACCCGCGCCAGGGCGATATCCGCCGCGCGGCATTCTGGCTTTCCGATCAGCTCGGCCGCGCCGACGACGACGCGCTCGGCGTGTTTTATTTCGCGGGCCATGTCGCCCAGACGGACGGACTGACATTCCTGCTCGGCACGGATGCCCGCGCCGGCGATGCGCTGGAGATCGTCGAGACCGGCGTGCCGGCGAGCTATATCGTCAGCCAGCTCGACAGCGCCGAGAACACGCCGAACTTTATCGTGCTCGACATCACGGCGCCGAGCGAAGCCGCGCAGCGCCTTGGCCTGCCACGCGGTTCAGGCGCATTCGACACGCCGGACGGCGGCATGATCATTCTTTCCGACTATCCCGGCCACGCCCCGCCGCCGCGCGCCCAAGTCTCATCAATCTTCACCCAGGCCTTCATCGACTTCATCAATGACGAACGCTCAGGGCTTGCGCGCCGCCTCGAGACCTTGCGCGTGCGCGTCTATGAAGACACCGACCGTCTGCGGCGCGTCTGGATGGCGGGAAGCATAGAGGCCGACGGCTTTCGCCTCGCCGCGCCCGAACCCGAGGAAGATGAGGCGAACGGCGAACCTGCTTCCGCCGTCATAACGCTGCGTGACACAGAACGCGAGACGACGGCTGAGCCAGCAACGGGCGCGCGCTTCCATGATGCGGAAATCTTCTTCGCCACCGACCGCGAGCCCGTCTTCGCCAATGCCGACTTCACCCTTTCAGACAGCCAGGCAGATCAGCTGAGCTTTGGGGCCGCGCGCGTTCTGGTCGCGCCCGGTCTGACGCGCGGCGATCTTGAGCCGCCCGCCTGGTGGGAGTTCGAAAATCTCGACGGCGATGACGCCCGGCCAGGCCTGCGCGCGCTCGACCTGCGCGATCAGGACGCCTTCTTCGCAAATGTGCGCGGCATTGTTCAGCGCACCGACGAGCGCGCCGCCTTCGTCTATGTCCACGGCTTCGCGACCCCGCCGGAAGAAGCCGTCATCCGCACCGCGCGGCTGCATCATGAGCTTGGTTTTGACGGCGCCCCGATCGCCTTCATCTGGCCGTCGCAAGGCGAAGCCTCCGCCCTTGGCTATGACCGCGACGCCGTCGCCGTCGACCGGGCGGCGGCACGCCTTGAGCGCTTTCTGGAATTCGTCGTCGAGCGCACAGGCGCCGAGCGCGTCCACGTCATCGCACACGCCCTCGGCGCGCGCGCGGCTTTGCGCGCCACCATCAATGTCGCGGAACGGCGCGGCGTGCGCGCGTTTGGCGAAGTGATACTGGCCGCGCCAGACATCGACGCAGCCCAGCTTGCGAGCCTCGCCCAGGGCGCAGCGGCGGCCGCCGAGCGCATCACCATTTACGGCTCCGTCACCGACCCCTCGATCACCGAAGCGCGCCGCTATGCCGGCGACGTTCGCCGCGCAAGCGAGCTTTCCGGCGCGGACGGTTCGCTCGACGACCTCGAACTGCCGGAAGCCTTCGAATTCATCGAGGCCTCTGATGTGCGCACAGATATTTTCAGCGCGGGCGACACCGGCCCCTTCGCCTCGATCATTGAGGATATGGGCGAGCTGCTTGCGACGCATGCGCCGCCGTCTGAGCGTTCACGGACAATTCTGATCGAACGCGAAACGCTGGAAGGCCGCACCT
>JAUIEH010000123.1 GCA_030428405.1 Alphaproteobacteria bacterium | reverse complement strand
GTGATAGCGCGCATTCGGTTGACGCGCGGCAGGCTGGAGGCTTCGCCCGTCTCGTTCAGGCTGACGAGATTAGACAAAGGAATCAGAGCGTTGGTCGCGTCAGAGCGCACGAAAATATTGGAGAGATCATCCGGCGAGGCGCGGTCCTCGCGGGCGTTCTGAATGATGACTTCATAGCTCTCGCCGCCATCGACAAACACGCCGACACGGCGTCCGCCAAGCTGGCTTTCCAGCGCGCGCCCAATCGACTGAACCGAAACGCCGAGTGAGGCTGCGCGCTCCTCGAGAACGTCGACGACGAGGCGCGGCGCAGTCGGCTCGAAGTCGGAGCGCACGCGCAACAAGCCGGGATTGCTGCGCGAGGCTGTGATCATGCGCTCGGCGGCGGCGTTGATGAGGTCGTAGTCGTCACCGGTCAGAACAAAGCTGACATCGTCGCCGCCTCCCCCGCCCAGAGGCGAGCGCATGCCGGCGAAGGCGCGCACGCCGGTCAGCTCCCCTAGGCGGCGATTGACCTCGCCGACGATCTCTAGGCCGTTGCGCTCGCGCTCCGACCAGGGCGCCAGAACGCCGATGGCGATGCCTGAATTGAAGCCAGTGCCGCCAAAGCCCGGCACACGGACCATAACGACATCAAGCTCTCCGTTCTCGACATATTCGAGGAAGATTTCCTCGATGCGGTCGGCCTGCAGCGCGGTGTGGTCGAAGCCCGCCCCTTCGGGCGCCTGGAAGCCGACAAAGAAGGAGCCGCGGTCTTCGTTCGGCACCAGCTCGCTGTCGATATTCACGAACAGGAACCAGGACGCGGCCGCAGCGCCGATCAGGATCGGAAACACCAGGACGGGCGCGGCGAGCAGCCAGCGCAGCGCTGCGAGATATGATTTGCGTACGAACTGAACAAAGCCGTCGACGAGGCGCGCGGCGAGCGGTCGGTTCTCGCTCGACTTAAGAATTTTGGACGCCATCATCGGCGTCAGCGTCAGGGCGACGAAGCTCGAAATGACTGTCGCGCCCGAAATCGTAATCGCCAGTTCGCGAAACAGGCGGCCGGCATAGCCCCCCATCAGGGCGAGCGGCGCGAACACTGCGACGACGACGGCGGTCGTGGCGATGACGGCGAAGAAGACTTGTCGCGCGCCGCGATCGGCTGCGATCAACGATGGCTCGCCCAGATCGACGCGACGCTGAATGTTTTCCAGAACGACGATGGAATCGTCCACGACCAGGCCGATGGCGAGCACCAGCGCAAGAAGCGTCAATATGTTGATGGAATAGCCGAAGATCGCGAGCACGGCGAAAACGCCGATCAGGGAAACAGGCACGACGGCGGCTGGTATCAAAGCTGCGCGCAGCGAGCCCAGGAACAGGAATATGACGACGAAGACCAGCATCGCTGCGATGGCGAGCGAGCGCCAGACTTCGTCAATCGCTTCGGCGACGAACACAGTTCCGTCATAGGACGGTTCGATGGAGAGATCGTCGGGCAGTGAGCGATTGATCTCAGAGATGATCGCGCGAACATTGCGGGCGACTTCGAGCTCGTTGGCGCGTGACTGGCGCACGACGCCGAGGCCGACGCGGGTCTCGCCATTGCCACGGAACAATGTGCGCCGTTCGCTCGTGCCGAGGCGCACATCCGCGACCTCGCCAAGCCTGACGACATGGCCTTGCGCGTTTCGCCCCACGGGCAATTGCGCAAAATCCTCCGGCAAGAGATAGGAGCGTTCGACGCGCACCGTGAGGTCGGTTTGCTCCGACTCGATCTCGCCGGCGGGAAGCTCGACATTCTGGCGGCGCAGCGCGCTTTCGACATCATCGACCGTCAGACCGCGCGCGGCCAAAGCGCGCCGGTCGATCCAGACGCGCATGGCGTAGTCCTGACCGCCGCCGACGCGCACGAAGCTGACGCCATCGGCGACCGATATTCGGTCCACGACATAACGTCGGGCGTAGTCGGACAATTCCGTGATGTCGCGTTCCGTCGAGGTCAGGCTGAACCACATGACAGGGCGCGCATCAGCGTCTTGTTTTTCAACTTCCGGCGGCTCGGCCTCTTCAGGCAAGGCGTCCGCGACGCGGCTGACGGCGTCACGCACGTCATTGGCGGCGGCTTCAAGATCGCGATCGAGATCAAACGTGATGGTGATGCCGGAGCGGCCGTCGCGACTGCGCGAAGTGATGGTGTCGACGCCGTCAATGCCGGAGAGCTGATCCTCGATCAGCGACGTGACGCGGTTTTCGACGACTTCGGCATTGGCGCCGGGATAGCGCGTATCGATGGAGACGATCGGTCGGTCGACATCGGGCAGTTCGCGCAGCGGCAAGGTGCGGAACGCAAACAGGCCGAACACGACGATCAGCGCGCTGATGACGCCCGCAAGAACCGGGCGGCGAACGCTTGCCCCCGATAGCGTCATCGGCCGGCGCCTGCATCGCTTGGCGCAACGCGGCGCTCACTGCGCGGCCGCAATGGCGCTTCCTCAGGGCCGTCGACAATATTGACGGGCGCGCCGGGGCGCAGCCGGTTGACGCCTTCAGACACGACGAGTTCGCCTTCGCTCAGTCCCGAGATGATTTCGATGAAGCCGTCGCGACGCGCGCCGGTCTCGACATTGCGGCGCACGACATTCGTGCCGCCCTCGCCGCCTTCAACAACAGCGTACACGAAGCTTTGCGCGCCATCACGCAATACGGCGAGTTCAGGCGTTACGAGGGCAACGCGGACATCGCGCTGCAATGAGGCGAGCATCAACATCCCCGGAAGGAGACGGCCGGCCTCATTGTCGATTTCAGCGCGCACGACCACCGTGCGCGTCACAGGGTCGACACGGCTGTCGATATTGGTGACGACGCCGGCGAATTCCTCATTGTCATAGGCCGCCGATCGCGCGCGCACCGGCGCGCCGCGCTCGAGGACGCCGATGAAACGTTCCGGCACCGTGAAGTCGAGCTTGATGGTCGAGATATCGTCGAGCGTGGCGATGGCGTCGCCCGGCCGCACGAGCGCGCCGGCGCTCGTATTACGCAGCCCGATCACACCGTCGAAGGGCGCACGCACGATCAGATCGGAAAGCCGCGCCTCCAGCGCCTGAACGCGCGAGCGCGCCTGTTCGACGGTCGAAGACAATGCGTCGAGCTGGGACTGGGAGGCCACGCCGCGCGCGCGCAAATCGCTGAAGCGCGCACGTTCGCGTTCGGCATCCGCCAAGGCTGCGCGGGCTTCTTCGAGCGAGGCGGATTCCTCGGCGTCCGTCAGCTCGACGAGGACCTGGCCGGTCTCCACCACATCGCCGGACTCGAACGACACAAGACTGACGATGTCGGTGACTTGCGTCGTGATGACGACGGACTCATTAGCGCGCGCGGTACCCAGCGCCTCGACCGTGTCGGAAAGCTCGATGCGCTGCGCTGCTGCGACCGCGACCGGGGTGACGGCGTCGCCGCGCCCGCCTTGGGCCATGGCTCCGCCGTTTTCTTCCGCCGCGCGCCAGACGCCGCTCATGACAAGCAGCGCGACGATGCCCGCGACCACGATGAGAAATCCTAGTGCACGCAATTCAGCGCTCCATCACGCGAAAATTTCGAGCGCGTTTATGCGCTTAGTAACGACGCCATAGCGTTAAAAACACAGCGCGTTCTTGAATGACGTCCCGACCCGAATATGTGCCCAAACCGCCGGCTTGCAAGGACCATGAAGCGTTCAGCCGACGCACCACCGAGACCTGAGCGCGATGGCTCTCATAGTCGGGCTGAACAGCCGGTCCGTCCAAGCCCCACGCTGAAAAGCTCTGCCCCATGATCATCCAGTCGCCGTCGATGCGCCAGCCGGCTGTGACGTCAAGACGCGCCTCATCGGCGTCATCGCCCGCCCGCCAGCGATAGCCGAGCTGGGCTTCGGCGAAGCCGCCGCGCTGCGCATCGCCCCAGCCGCGTCCGGCCATGAGCCGCGCCTCGGCGCCGCTCTCGCCGACGCCGAGATGCTGGTTGAAAACATTTTCACCGCCGCCCGGAAACACGCCGAGCAATTGCGCGGACACGACGCCGCCGCGCCAGCGCGCCAGCAGGCGTCGCGCCCCGATCTCCGTTGCGGCGAAGGCGCGGACGCTATCAACGCCCGCTTCAACGTCCTGATAGGCGATGCGCCCAACCAGCGTGATGCGGCTGGTCAATCCGTATTCAGCGAAAACAGAAGTCTCGATTTTTCGGAACTCTGCGTCGAAAGCGTCATCGCCGGCCGCGTCGTAAGCCCTTTCAGCGGTATGGAAAGCCAATCCCGTGATCGTCTGTCCGCGCCCATCCTCCATCGGCCAGGCGCCCGCATTGGCTCGCGCGCAGGTTGTCGCGGCTGCGAACAAGGCGAGTGCGGCGCCCGCGTAACGGACGTCGGAATATCGCCTTTTCGCACGCGAACGCGACAACATCTCTAATGCTCGTTTACCCGGACGAAAGTCAGCGTGAGCGATGATGTTCTTCGGCGGAAGCCCCCGCGTAAGAGAATTGATGTGTTTGATACGACCCTGACTGATCCGGATTCGCTGATGAAACTGGCTGAGACGCGCGATCCTGCGACGCGCGACCGTCTCGCCGTGGCCATGGCCGACACTTGCGCGGCGCGCAATCTGGGCGACAGCGAAGCTGGAAAAGTGCTTTCCGAACTGTTGCTTACGCTCGCCAAAGACGCCTCACACGAAATCCGCACCAAGCTCGCAGAGAAACTCGCAGGCGTTTCCTGGGCGCCGCGCGAATTGATCTTGAACCTCGCTTTTGACGAAATCGACGTCGCCGACGCGGTATTGAAGGCGAGCGAGCAACTCGTCGACGCTGACCTGCTGACCCTCATCGAGTGCAAAGGGATCGAGCATCGCGTCGCGATTGCGGGCCGCGCCAATCTCTCTGCTTTCGTTTCAGACGGCCTTTCAGTCGCGACCGAGCCGGAGGTGCTCACCGCACTCGCAGCCAATAAATCGACGCGCCTGACCCGCAAGACGCTCAATAAATGCGTCGACGTCGCGGAAAGCTATGAGCCGATCCATAGCCCGCTCTGCGAACGCACCGACCTTACCGATGAACTCGCCAACCGGCTTTATACGCTTGTGTCGGACCAGTTCCGCCGCCTCATCGTTGAGCGCTATGACGTCAATGAGGTTCTGCTCGTCCCCATCGTGAAAGAGGCGCGCGAGGAAGCCAGCGTCAGCACGGCGATGAAGCCGATCGAGTGGCCGCCGCGCGACCTGGAAGAGGTGCAGACCGTCGAAGAACGCTCGCCGGTGACCCGGGAAATGGCGCTGCAGGCTGCGCGACAGGACCGCGTCGTCCTGCTCGACGAATTCATCGCGCGAAGCGCTGGCGTGACAACGCAAGGCGTTGAAAACGCAATAGCTCTGGGCGGCGCCTGGGCCATCGCCATCGCCTGCATCTGCATGAATGTCGACAGATCGGGCTTCCCGCCCGTCTATCTGGCGTTCGCGCGCGCGGGCCGCGTTCCGCGGAAACTCGAGCGCGACGCCGCTCAGGAAGCCGGACGGGCTTTTGCGTCGACTAACCATGAACGTGCGCGCGACGCCTTGCGCCGGATCAGCGGCGACGTTTGAATCGCCGTCAGGCGAAATTAGGCGGCGCGATGATCGAACGTACCGGGCGCAAGACCCGCATCCACTTCGCGGCCAGTCCGAAGGTCGCCTCCCAGCAAGCCGCACGACGATTGCGCGAGCAATATGGCGACTGCCCCGCCGCCGAGGCTGACGTCATCGTCGCGCTTGGCGGCGACGGCTTCATGCTGGAAACGGTTCACAGCCAGGTTGGCCGCATGACGCCGATCTTCGGCATGAATTTCGGCTCGGTCGGCTTTCTGATGAACGATTTCTCGGAAGGCGACCTGGTGGCGCGGATCATTCGCGCGAAAACGACCTTCATCCATCCATTGCGCGCGCGCGGGCGCGACGTGCGCGGTCGGCCGTTCAACGCTCTGGCGTTCAACGAAGTCTCTCTCCTGCGCGAAACCCGCCAATCGGCGAAACTGAAAGTCACGATCGACGACAAGGAGCGGCTGGACGAACTTGTCGGCGACGGCGTGCTGGTGGCGACGCCGGCCGGCTCCACCGCCTATAATCTCTCGGCCCACGGGCCGATCCTGCCGCTCGCCTCCCGCCTGCTCGCTCTCACGCCGCTGAGCGTGTTTCGACCGCGCAGATGGCGTGGCGCGCTCCTGCCGCACACGGTCTCCATCCGTTTCGACGTGCTCGAACCCGACAAGCGCCCGGTCAGCGCCGTCGCCGACAATCAGGAATTTCGCGACGTCGCCTTCATCGAGATCGCCGAGGACCCTGAGATCACGATCGGGCTGTTGTTCGATGAGGACCGCGACCTCGACGAACGCATTCTCGCCGAGCAATTCACCCAGTAAGTTCATCCGGATTTCACGCGCGATTAAGGCGAGGCCGCTATCATGGTCATCTCGCTTATTCAGACGCGCTGCGGCGCGACGAACGCGCAAGGAGCGGCCGCGCGCCATGTCCTCGAACTCCGCCGTCAGATTGTCATCCGCCCCCAACAGCCTGCAGCGAAAGCTCGGCAAGCTCTGCGCGGACAATACCGCCGCAGTCGCGCGCGCCCAAGCCGCCGTCAACGATCTCTCCGGCAATTTCAGCGCCTGGCTGGAGGAAGCGGTCGAGAAACTCGAAGCTGCGGCCAAAGACGTGACGCAGGAAAACTTGGGCGATAAGCCCGGCGAAATGCTTTACCGCCGCGCTCATGACGTTAAAGGCGTCGGCGCGAGCTGCAAATCTCAGACGACGCACCGCATCGCTTCATCCTTGTGCCGACTTCTGCAGCAAGCTGACATTCGCGCCGCAGCGCCGCTCGCGCTCGTGGGCGCGCATATCAACGCTTTGCGCGCCGTCATGCGCGGCCAGGACGATCAGGACAACGCCGCATTGGCCGACGCCTTGGCGCACGAACTCGAAGCGCAGGTCGCCAAGATCGAATCCCGCCTCGTCTGAGGACGGATATTTCACGCTCGACACACAAACGATTTCATTTGTCGCCGAACAAATAAAGGCGCCGCGGCATGAGCACGCAGCGCCTCTTGATTTGTCTGCTTACGTCGCGAACTAGGCCGTTTCGCTGGTCAGCGCAGCATCCTCGTCGATCGTTGTCGTGAAGCGCGCGCGCATTTCTGCGTCGCCAAGCACGTCGAGTTTATCGAGGAGATAGTCGGCCTCATCACGCGACATGCCCGGATGACGCGTCAGCACGCGCTGGATCATTGTCTGCATGAAGGTCTCGCGGTCGGGCGAGCCGCCGTCGAGCTGGATTTCGTGATAAACATCGACGGCTGCACGCACCGCAGTGAAGATCCGCGCCGGCAAGCCCGTGCGCTCGAAAATCGCGCGCAGACCCAGAGGTCCGGCGTCGTGGATCAGCATCCACGCCTTCTTGTGTTCGATGCTCGCAAGCTCCGCCATGGCGTGCTCGAACATCGTCATCTGCCCGCAACAGACCGCGCGCAGC
>JAUIEH010000122.1 GCA_030428405.1 Alphaproteobacteria bacterium | reverse complement strand
ACACTCGCCCGTCCACAATTGGGCGTAGGCCGCGCGCTGCGAACGAATTTCGTTCACGAAGGCCTGGCTCATTGCATCTGTTTGCGCGTGCACGGACGTTGTTGTGAGCGTGGCCAGCACAGCCAATATACTGAGCATGCCTAAAAATCTGAACGACATGAAAATTCCCTCAGCCGGCAATAAACACGCAAAATCGCTACTCATTCTCGACGATGAATCCATTGGACGCCAAGAAACTAATCCAACGCGGCGCTAATTAAAGCAGAATTGTCAAACATCCCTTGGAGAAAATCATGCTCAAAACGCCAAAACGCGAAAACGCGAAAACGTGGAATTTTCACCCGATCCTGGAAAACAGAGGGACGATGAACCTCATGAATGCGAAGTTGCCCGACAAAACATGCGTGATTTCCTCGACGAGGACGGTCGAGCCTATAAACGGCTTCTTCAAATAGAAGGAGACCTACTCGTAACTGAACGACAATACCGTCGGGCGCTTCAAGAAATACAAAGATTGGATTTTGCCGTTCAGCAAGGGATACCGACACGAGAAGTGATTGCCGATTGGCTGAACCTCGCACAAACCCTCGGCAGTCTCCCGCCGCCGCCGCCGCTCGCTCGGAGAATGCGCCCACTTCCTCCAGACACGCCCTTCCCGACGCCCAGCACGCAAGAACGAAACTATGTCAGAAGCGCACTTCGCACCACGCGAACTCAGCTTGAGATCGCTCGATCCACGAGGGATGCTCGGCTCGAGGAGCAGGAGCAACTGCGTCGAAGACAAGAAGAGCTTCGCCGGCTGATGAACGAGACGCGCAGGCGCTTTTCCCGTCTGCCATGTCGGTTACCTCTGCCGCTCTGATTCGCATGAACCCATTTTGAATTGGCAGCCAGCACGAAATCGCGGAGTTCGATCAGCGTGCTTGCCTTATTCGCTCGATCGAACGTCTAACCTCCACACGAGCTTCAAGGCGCGCCCCACCGCCGCCTCGGTTCGCATGCGCGTGGGCTCATCCAATGCGGCGCCTATGTTGCTCAAGCGTGAAGCAACGTCGCCGCCATTTGCCCGCGCCAGGTACAGCCAATAATAAACCTCACGCGCTTCGCCCCTTTGAAACGCGCGCAAATCCCCCATGCACAGCGCCGCTCTCGGATCGCCCTCATAGCTCTCGTGCATAAGAATATTGATCAATCCTGGCCATGGATCGACGGCCGCGCGGTCGACGGCGTCATTCGTCCATTCCGGGCAGTCTCCGTTCCACTGCGGCGCCCGTGCGCGATAAGTCGCAATGCTGTCAAGAAAGGACGCATCCGAAGACGCGTCCGCGCGGTCGTGTTCCTGAGCGACGACGTCCGTCGGTGACAACACAACGAAGGCGACCGAAAAATATATGCAGTCAATGACGCGTCGCACGCTATTTCGCTGTCTTCTCATAGCGGAAGACTGGACGATTACCGACGCGACGCCAAGATCTCCAGCGTCGTAGCAGACACCCGATCAGATCGGCATGCGCAGGACTTCCTGATAGGCCTGCACGACCTGGTCGCGCACGGAGATGACGGTCTCGAGCGTGACTTCGGCGGCCGCGACCGCGGTCACCACGTCGACGAGTTCGGCCCGACCGGCGGCGGCCTGGCTCGACAAAGTCTCCGCGCGCGTGAGCGTGGCTGACGCGTCGCGCAAGGCCGAGCCGACCATGGTGGAAAAGTCGCTGTCGCCGCTTTCCTGCGGCGCATTCGGCGTTTGGACCGCGCCGGAAACGCCGGAGCCATAAGCGCGCAGGGCCTGAAGGGTGTCGAACGACATTTAAAGCTCCTATCGGCGCAAGAGATCGAGCGTGCGCATCGTCATCGCGCGCGCGTTCTCGACCATGTTGAGATTGGCCTCATACGCGCGCTGAGCGGCGCGCATGTCCATCAGCTCAATGAGCGTCTGGACATTGGGATACATCACATACCCCTCTTCATTCGCAGCCGGATGACCCGGCTCATAGCGCTGTTCGAATGCTGAACGGTCAGGCGCTGCGCGCGTCATCATCACGCGTTCCGCGCCGAGCTCGCGGTCGAGCACGGATTCGAACACCGGCACTTGGCGGCGATACGGATCCTCGCCGGGCGCCTGGCCGGTGGAGCTGGCGTTGGCGACGTTTTCCGCAATAATCCGCATACGCGCGGATTGTGCGCGCATGCCGGCCGCGGCGATCTGAAGGATCATTCCGTCAGTAGACATTCAAGGACCCTCCTTATCGGCCCGGCGGCTTGACGGCCATGCGGATGAGGTTCAGCGATTTCTGATAAAGCGAGATGGCTGCGTCATATTGCATGCGTGTTTCGGCCACGCGCGCCATCTGCTCTTCCAGCACCACCGCATTGCCGTCGACCGTGGTCTCGCTGTCGGGGCGGCGTTGCGTTTCAAATGTGCGCGCCCCGGCCGGCGCGCCCGCATCCGTCATGTGCAGCGGATGCGTGGCGCGGATATCGGCTGAGCGTGCGGCATTGCGCGAGCGATCGACCACCTGGCCGAGATCGCTTTGCGACATGTCGCGCGGCACATAACCTGGCGTGTCGGCATTGGCCACGTTGGCCGCGAGCACGCGCGAGCGTTGGCTGTGATAGCTCAAGGCTGCGCGCAGATCGGCGAGAACGGGGACATTGTCGAGACGCAAGGCGTTTCCTCCCTGGAACCCGGCAATGTTTGCCCCAACGTCGTTAACATCGGCCTAAGGCGCAGAAGGCCTCGCGCTAAGCGTCTCTTTTCCCGAATGCGCCATACTTAACCGGCGTTTAAACGAAGTCGGGTCTACTCGGCAGAATCTGCCGAGGATGGGGCATGGATATCGTCGACTATGCGCGCTACGCGGGCGCGCTCTTATTCACGCTTGGCCTTTTAGGGCTCGGCTTTCTCGTGTTGCGCCGGTTTGGTCCGCATCTCGGCGCGACCATGACCGATGCGCGCGCGCGCCGCGTCAATATCGTCGAATCGAGACTGATCGATGCGCGCCGGCGTCTTGTCGTCATCCGCTTCGGCGATCGCGAGCACCTCGTCCTGCTGGGCGCTTCGGGCGAACAGCTTATCGCGAGCGAGACGGCGCCCTCGCAGGACGAGTCAGTGTCTATCTCCGGCGAGACCGCGCCCGCACAACCGGGCCGAAGCGATGAGTCCTGAGATGCAGCCTGCAGCACCGAGCCTGCGCACTTACCTCTCCGATGGCTTGCGCCGCTACGCCCCCTACGCGCTGCTCGCCTGTCTCATCGGCGCCGCCCTCGCTGCGTTCGCGACTTTTGGGTCGGCCGAGGCGCAATCCTTCACGCTCGACTTCGGCACGGACGACTCCGAAGACGGCATGAGCGCACGCATCATCCAGCTCGTCCTGCTCATCACGATTTTGTCGCTGGCGCCGTCCATCCTCATCATGGCGACGTCTTTCGTGCGCATTGTCGTGGTCCTGTCGCTGTTGCGAACCGCGCTCGGGCTTCAACAATCCCCGCCGAACTCCGTCATCATTTCCTTGTCTTTGTTCCTGACCGCTTTCGTCATGGCGCCTGTGTTCGAGGCGGCTTATGAGCGCGGCCTGCAGCCTTTGATGAATGGCGAGGCGGAGATGAGCGAAGCCTTTGAAGACGGGGCTGCGCCCTTCCGCACATTCATGCTCGCCCACACCCGCGACGCCGACCTCGCCCTTTTTCTCGACATGTCGGGCGAGGACCGTCCCGAGACCGCCGAAGACACGCCGCTGCGCGTGGTCGCGCCCGCCTTCATGATTTCAGAACTGCGGCGCGCCTTTGAAATCGGCTTCCTGTTGTTCATCCCCTTCCTGGTCATCGACCTCGTGGTCGCCTCGATCCTCATGGCCATGGGCATGATGATGCTGCCGCCCGTGGTGATTTCGCTGCCCTTCAAGCTCATTTTCTTCGTGCTGGTGGACGGCTGGCGGCTGGTGTCGGGCAGCCTGGTGGAAAGCTTCGCGACGGGCGGCGGGCTACCCGGCGGATAGCGCGCCCCAGCGCTTTCACTCGGCGCGTCTAAGCGCGATCATGGCGGCGAGTAACGCAGACAAGCCGCCAAGGACGCCGCCATGAGCCTGCACATCGAACGCCGCGATGCGGTGACGGTCCTGACCATGGACCGCCCGCAAGCGCGTAACGCCGTTGATCCCGCCCGGGCCGACCGCCTCTATGACGCTTTCATCGAAAGCCAGGACGATGATGATGTCCGCGCCATCGTTCTGACAGGCGCCGGCGGCCATTTCTGCGCAGGCGCGGATTTGAAATCCGTCGCGGATTCGCCCTGGAGCTACGATCCCGAGGGCGAGCGCGGACCGCTCGGCCCGACGCGATTGCGCTTCACGAAGCCGGTCATCGCCGCCGTCGAAGGATACGCCGTCGCCGGCGGGCTAGAGCTCGCCTTGATGTGCGATCTCCGCGTCGCCTCGGAAACGGCCGTGTTCGGCGTTTTCTGCCGACGCTGGGGCGTGCCGCTGATCGACGGCGGCACAGTGCGCCTGCCCCGTCTCATCGGACAAAGCCGCGCGCTCGACATGATCCTGACCGGGCGCGGCGTGGACGCGCAGGAAGCGCTTTCCTGGGGGCTCGCGAACAGGATCTCTCGCGAAGGCCAAGCGCTGAATGACGCGATTGCGCTCGCCACGGACATCGCCGCGCTGCCGCAAGTCTGCATGCTGAACGACCGCGCCAGCGCGCTCGATCAGTGGTCGCTCGAAATGCCGGAAGCGCTTCGCAATGAGGCGCGGATTGGCGCACATTCCCTCGCAGCGGGCGCACGCGAGGGCGCGGAACGCTTCGCCAAGGGCGCTGGCCGCGGCGGTGCGCCGGACGAGAGCGGAGCCAGCTAGCGCCGCGCCGCCCAGAGCGCTTCATGGGCTGCGCGCATGTGAGACGGCTTGTCCTTGAACAAATGGTCGCCCAGATCGCGCGCGGCCGCCATGGCGGCGATCATCTTGTCATCGATCAAGGACATGACGCGGCGACGATTGTCGCGATGCGTCTTTGTCGGGCTCCACGCCGCAGCGCTTTCTTCAAGCAATTGATAATCGGCCAGCGAACCCAGAATGCGGCCCAGCCGGCTCAGTTCGCTGACGCGTGAATCCAGAACGCCGGGCCAGAGACCTGCGAATATTTGTTCGTGCCGGAAGTGGTGTTTGGCGTCCTTGCGCCATTCATGGAACATCTCGATATCGCCGCTATCCAGCGCCGCCAGCATGGTGCGGCGCGCACGCGCATAACTCTTCGCGATGGCGGGAGAGACCTCGGCGAACCGGCTCGGCCAATCGAGCTTTGCGACAGCCTTCGCGCCGGCCCGGGCCATGCGCGCCGCCCGCTCGACATCGCGCGTCGTAGACGTTTCATCAGCGCGAATTTTACGGCGCTTACGGACGAGGTGAGCGAGCAGTGCGGACGCAGCTTCCTCTTCCGCCACACTGGCGGCGACCGCGAATAATCCTTCCGCCGCCGTGACGGCAGCATCGGCGTCGCGCGCAACAGCAATCAGACGACCGGCGTCGCGAAAGCGGATATTCTCTTTCGCATAAGCCTCGCCGAGAGCGTGGCGGCCAAGGCGCAAAACGGCGCGCACCTTCTTGAAACGCGCGCGCGCCTTGCGCAGCGCATACGCGCTTGCGCCGTCGGCTTTGAGCAACTCGGCCGCTTTCAGCGCCTGTTCTTCGGCGATGCGGGCGAGCCCCTCATCGAGACTTTCGCCGCTTGTGAGACGATAAGGCATGACGATACCCGACGCATTGGCGTCGGCGGCGCTCATCGCCGCCAGCGCTGCGACAATCATCTGTTCAGAATGGGCGCTGTTTGGCCAGCGCAAGGCCTGCACTGTCATAAAAACGATGCACTTGAAGCAGGACTAGTCCTCGGCGGCGTCCTGCGCCGCTAGGCGCTCCGTCAGGCCACGTATCATCGCTGCGTGATCAACGCTGGCGCGCGCTTGCAGATCCGCTTCACCACCCGCGCGCCACTCGCCGCAAGCATCAGAGGCCATGACCGGCGGCCGCGCCGCCTCATATCCATCCGCGCCTGCAACCAGCGCCGGTGGAAACCGCCAGCATGTTCCGCGCGTCCAGGCTTCAGCTGCCCCGTCGCTCTCGGAGTCGTCGGCTTTGAACCACGCACAGCTCTCACACAGGCGCAGCCGCGCCGTTTCGAGCATCGCGGTCTGGCGTTCTTCGAACTCGCTCATTCCGCCCCCCCATTTTCGTTGTTTGCTTCTTCTTCCGACAGTGCTTCGGCACGGCGTGCACGGAACTCCGCAACAAATGCATCAAGCGTGTCGATCGCGGCGACGCGGCGGACGACTTCGCTCAGCCGCGCGCCATTCGCGTCCGTTTCTCGTCCCGTCACCACGCGCCACGCGTTCGCCTCGGGGCCTTCCGCCATACGCCGGCCATACCGCGCATCAAGCCGCGCCAGGCCTTCCTCATCGTCTGCAAGACTGAAGGCGATGGCCGCGCGCAACACAGAGCGCGTGACGTCTTCCTCCATCGGGCCGGTTTCACGCCAGGCATCGCCAAGCGCCGCCTCCAGCGCCTCGGCGGCGGCCGGCCAGTCGCGCTGCGTCCATGAAATATCAGCGCGCAGAATGCGCGCCTCGCGGGAGCGCTCCGTGGCCAGAAGTTCAAGCGCGTGATCGTGACGGCCAAGCTCTGCGAGCGCGCGCGCTTCGATCATTCGGCGCTCAAGATTGAGATCATGCGGCAGGCGCGCATGCCGGCTCGAACGGATCGTGTTGAGCGCTTCATCGGCTTGCCGGTCCATCAGATAAACCGCCGCCAGATCGGTCGCGACCTGGGCGCGCGCAACACCGCGCAGGCGATTGTCCACCTGATGGCGCAATAACTCGGCGGCCTGCGGCAGGAGGTCGAACTCGACCAGACGGTCGGCCAGGCGGCGGATCATCCGGTCGCCTTCCGGCCCGATAGGCGTCAGGTCGGTGAACTCATACCAGAGCGCGAGCGCTTGGACGGGATCGAGCTCGTCGGCGCGCTCGCCAAGGAAAAGATCGGCGAAAATATCCGCGGTTTCATGACCAATGGCGCGCGCGATCGGATGGTTCGGAAATCGTGCGCGCGCGGCACGCATCATATTGATGCCGCGCTGATATTCGCCCGCGCTGACATAGGCGCGTCCGAGAATGCGCGCGATTTCGAGCTCGACGGAATCGCCGCGCCAGCGCAGCCGCAATTGCTCGAGCTGGTCGATCGCCTCTTCGGGCGAAATTTCGCCGAGTTGCTCTTCCAATTGCAGCGCAAAATGCAGTGCACTGACTTCAATCGGTTCATAGCCAGCCGACGCCACAGCACGCGCAGACGCGAGCGCAGTCGCCTCATCGCCGAGCGCGAGACTGCGCTGAGCGCTCAGAAGGCGCGCGGCTAGCCGGATTTCGCTCGGCGGATTTTCAGCGAGAGCTGCCTGAATATATTCCTGCGAGGCTGCCAGGTCGTTGAGATTGAGCGCCGATTCAGCCGCCGACACGAGGAAGCGCGCGCGCCAATCGGA
>JAUIEH010000121.1 GCA_030428405.1 Alphaproteobacteria bacterium | reverse complement strand
GCCGGCGGCGCGCCACCGGGCGATGGTCTCGGGCGAATCGAGGATCACAGTATTTCCTCCCAGATGGCGCGTCCGTCTTTGCACGGACGTCGCTTATGCTTTTTCTCCCATGATCTCGGCGACATGCAGGAGATAGGGATTGGCCTCGCCTTGGGTCATTGCCATATAACCGGCCATGTCGAAATAGTCGCGGGCGCGCCAGATTTTATCATCTTTAATCTGATAAATCCCCATATAGGGCATGGCCACCGTGATGTCGTTGGGCTGGTCGTATTCGTCCACTCCCTCGAACAGGATCTTGTCATCATCCTCGGCCCAGTTCACGATCCGCCAGCGGCTGCGGACCTGATGGTCCCACAACATGTCGATGCGCTTTTGCATGAATTCCTTGCCGTCGAACGGCCGGGTGCCGACATGGTAGTAATACTGACAATCATCGGTGAAGCAGGCGAGAGAGGCCTCACGATCCTTTCGCTTCATGGCGTCGATATAGCGCTGCACGGCGTCGTAGGCGCGTCCCATCTTAGCGTCCCTCCATGGTTTCATTGGCCGGCGCAGCCGAGGCGCCCGCGAGAATCTTGTCGACTGCGAGGCGCGCGCTCATGGCGGCGGCGGGCGTTGCGACAAAGCCGTCAGGCGCACAGCTGTCGCCGACATTGAACAGGTTCTCGACCGATGTCGTGACCGGAGCGTGCTGGCCAGGCCAGGCGCGGGCGACGACGTCGGCATCGTTCAGGTCACGGATTTGAACATCGAGAATGCGTCCGCCCTTGGCCTCAAAGTCTGGGAACAGAGCGTGCACGTCGGCGATATTGGCGCGCCGCTCGTCTTCGTGGTCGAGCGGTTCCAGACAGCTTTTCGGCGTGCCGTAAAAGCTCATCACATGGCGGCCGTCGGGGGCCCATTCCGGACAGATATTTGTCAGCGGCATGGCCGTGACGACGCGCTCGAGACCGGCCGCGAGGATCGAGGCGTAGGGCTCAAAAAGCGGCTCGTCGGAGACCGCGAAGGTCAACACGATCGGCACGGGCTTGATGCGCGCTTCGATGCGCTGGGTGTACTCCGCACCAAGCGCGCCTTCGCCGGCGAGGCCGAGCGTGGCGCGCGGCCCGGCATTGCTGACGACGACATCAGCCTTCAAGAGTTCGTCGCCGCCATCGCCATCGTCGATGACGACGCCTGTTGCACGTCCGTTTTCGAACTGAATGCTGCGCACGGGCGTGGACAGACGAATTTCACCCTCGCATTCGCGCACGACATCTGCGAGCGCCTGGCTGACGGCCTCGAAGCCGCCCGCGACCATGCCGAAATGATCAACGCGCGCATCCATGGCGGCTTGCGAGAAATGCGCAAACCAGTGATGGGCGGGATACTCAAAATCGTTCACCGCCGAGACGGCCGAAGTGATGGCGTGAAAGAGGGCGAGCAGGTCTTCATTGTCCGTGTGCCGGCTCAGCCACTCGCGGAATGTCGGGCCGCCGGCGTCATCGGCTGCTCCCTCTGGATTCTTGAACGCCTTGCCGATCTTCGCCATCGCCATTTGCAGGCCGACCTGGGTCATGGCGCCGGCTTTGTTGCCGCCATGCACGTGGGCGAACATTTCCAGCATCTTCTTGATGCCGCCACGTTCCGGCAGCTCCACGAAACCGTCGCCGCCGCGCAGCCAGAACCAGGTCTTGCTGATGGGACGCAGCTCAAACTTGGCGCCGACTTCCTCGCACAATTTCGGCAGGGCGCCGGTGAGCTGGAAGGAAACGGCGCCGCGCGGCAGGCGCAAACCGTCTATGACTTGTGTGCGTGTGCGTCCGCCGACCGTATCGATTCGTTCACAGACGGTGACGTGATAGCCCGCGCGCGCAAGCAGCGCCGCCGTACACATGCCGCCGACGCCCGCGCCGATGATGACTGCCTTAGGTTTCATGGCGTTTGCGCCTCCCTGACGTCTGGCCCGCGCGTTTGCGTCTTTGAGCCTCAGGCGGCGCGGCGGGCGCCTTCGGCTTTGCTTCGAGCTTCAAGGCGTGCGCGATGAAGTCCCAGATATCGGCTGTGAGTTCGGCCTGCGCTCTTCGCGGACGCTCGGCCATGGCGCGGCCTATGGCGTGGCGAATGCCGCCACAAATCAGCGCAGCCAAAAGCGCGGGATCCGTGCCTGCGCCGATCTGACCGCGTCGCTGGGCGTTGTCGAGATTGCGCGCAGACGCCTCGATGATGCGCGACCAGCGCTCGCTTTCAGCCGCCGCGGCCGCCGGATTTCGCGCCAGCGCATCAATGATCAGCGGCGAGAGCGGTTCCTGATAAAGATAGGCGATGAGGCGGGTGAGGCGTTCGCGCTCGCGCGTCGTCCAGTCGCGATCCTCGAGATCACCGAGATCGATGGCCTCGCGCAGCCCGTCGTGAAAGCGCTCGACGACCGCCTCGACCAGCCCCGCCTTGGAGCCGAAGCGATGGTTCGGCAGGCCGGGCGATACGCCGGCGCGGCGCGAAACGTCGACGAGTTCAAAATCGCCGCCGCCATCCAGAAGCGCCTCGCGCGCCGCATCGAGAATGCGCGCGCGGCTTTGTTCGACACGTCCCGGCTTGCTCAACATGCAGCCTGTCCGACTCATTCGCTAAATTCAATTGAATTTAGTTTAGGCGCCGAATTCGAGTGCGGTCAATGGGGATGGGGCGCGCAGTGTCACGCGGCGTTGGACTGAGAATCAGGCGCGGCGTCGCTACAGGCTGCGCCGCGCCGATCTGCGCTCGGGTCAACCGCAGGCGTCGAGTTTAAGGAGCCGGGTGATTTCCATGGCGTAGGAGCGCCCGACGCGGATCTTGGTCCCCGATGTCATGTGCAGGACCCGATATCCCGCGCGAACCGTATGTGAGCGGACGACATGGCTCAGATTGACGATGGCTGAGCGGTGTGCACGAACGAACATGTCGGGGTCGAGTTTCTTCTCGATCGACTTCATGGACTCGCGGCGCATCAAGGAGGTGTCGCGCGTGTGGAATCTGACATATTCGCGTTCCGCCTCCACCCATTCAATGTCGCGCTGCGCCACGCGCACGGCGCGGCCCTGATGGCGGATCCAGAGGTCTTGCCGGCGCGCATCGACCGATGCGCCGCCGCGCGCCGAACGCAGCTCGTCGATCGTGTTTTCGAGCGCGCTCGCGCGGTCGCCGGAGCGCTTGTCGCCAATGCGTTCGCGTATCCGGTCGAGCGTTTCAGCAAGGCGCTCCCGACGCACAGGCTTGAGCAGATAGTCGATGGCGCGGGCGTCAAACGCGCGCAAGGCATATTCATCGAACGCCGTGACGAACACGACTTCAGGGCAATCGTCGTCCAGAAACTGTCCGACCACGCCAAATCCGTCGATTTCGGGCATGAAGATGTCGACGAATATGGCGTCTGGGCGTTTGGCGCTGATTGCGTCGATCGCTTCTTCGCCGCCGCGGCAGCGCGCAACGACGTCCACATCTCGGTGTTCCGTCAGCATGCTTCCCAAACGCTTAAGCGCGTGGGGCTCGTCATCGATCACGATCACGCGCAATTCACCCGGTCGCATATTCAGCACCCTGTTTTTCGAGTGGGAGATCAAGTGTCACGCAGAACTCGCCCGCCCGATCGGGCCCGGCGGTTATGAGCGCATCCTCGCCATACTGAGCAGCGAGGCGTTCTCTGGTGTTTCTGAGCCCGATGCCGCTGGCGCGTTCGGGAACGGCGATGCCGCGCCGGGCCTCCGGCGGCAACGAATTGCACACCTTAATCTTGAGCCGGTCACTCGTGGTCTCAGCGGAGATTTCGACAGAGCCGCCGTTTTTCGCGCGCGACACGCCGTGTTTGACCGCATTCTCGATGAGAGGTTGGAGCAGCAGACCCGGCACAAGCGCTTCGCCAGCTTCGGGCGAGATGCGCCAATCGACCTGCAGCTGGTCGCCGAAGCGAACGCGCTCTACATCGAGATAAAGGCGCATGGAATGCACTTCGTCTGAGAGCGATTTCAGACTGGTTGATTCCGGGTCCAGCGACAGGCGCAGGAAATCGGAGATGTTCAAGAGCATCTCTTCGGCGTCATTGCGTTCGCCGTCCTGGATGAGCGTGCCGAGCGCATTGAGCGCGTTGAACAGAAAGTGCGGACGCAACTGGAAGCGCAGCATTTGCAGCTTCGCCTCGCGAATGGCGCTCTCAAATTCTGCGCGCTCTGTGTAATGATCCAGATGAATGAGGCGATTGAGCGTCGCCAGATAGATGCCGCCAAAAGCGATATTGAACCCTGTCATCGCCATGATGTTCCAGGCCAGGCCGCCAATGACCGCTTCAATGCTCTGTCCACCGAGATAAAGGCTTGCAAACGCCGACAACCAGCCGGCTTCCGCTGCCCGCGCGGAAAAGCCCGCAAGACCGCCCAGCTCGATGGCGCCGCCCAACTGCATTACGGACAGGATCAATGTCGCGCCGAAAATGCTCGACGCAATGAGCGAGGCGTAGCATGACGCAACGCCGCGCCGATATGTGCGCAACAAGATGAGGCGCAGCGCCGCCCAAACCAGCGCAAGCATGGCGAAACTGCCGAAAAACGCGATCGGCGCCACAGTGGCGAGACCGCGCGTGGTGAACGAGATCGTGCTGAACCACGCAACGCACAGCGTGACCCCGACCGCGAGGATCGACAAAAAGGCGCGCGGTTCCCCAGAAGGCCGCTCTACACTGATCATCGCCGTTCCATTTTCGACCAAACTTGCTCTTGCGCAGACATCTTCGCGGTTTATCACGTCCGCCATCATAACAGATCAGCTTCGTGCAGCGCCCCGCTGCGATTGTCGTTCGTAGCGATTTACTTTCGTTAGTTGATGATTTTTCAATCCGTTTAAAGAGTGCTGCCGCCGGCGCCTCGAAACTTGCGCCGTGTAATCCGGCTTCGAAATTCTCCCGCTCACCGCGTCGGACTGCATCCTTTCGGGGACGTTGCGGCGCGCCCGAGCCCGAACCGGGTCGGGAGGGGAAAACCTCACGGGGGAGTGAGCATAGATGAACGCGTTTGGAAGAATTGCTGGCCGGGCAAGCCTGATGGCGTCGGCCGCCGCGATCGCGGTCTCGTTCGGCGCTTCGGCGCAGGACGCGCCCGAGCGCATCCTTGTCACCGGCACGCGCATTCCGCAGGCCAATCTCGTCGGCGTCAGCCCGGTCACCGCTCTGGGTCAGGAAGATTTCCAGCTTCAAGGCGTTACGCGCGTTGAGGACCTGGTCAACAATCTGCCGCAGGCCTTCGCGCTTCAGGGCTCGCAGATTTCCAACGGCGCCACGGGTACAGCGACCGTCAATTTGCGCGGTCTTGGTTCCGTCCGTACGCTGGTTTTGATCAATGGCCGCCGCATGCCGGCTGGTTCGCCGTTCGGCATCGCGCCCGACCTGAACCAGATCCCGTCATCGCTCGTGCAGCGCGTTGAAGTTCTGACCGGCGGCGCCTCGGCGACCTATGGCTCCGACGCTCTCGCGGGCGTTGTGAACTTCATCATGCTGGACGACTTCGAAGGCGTCCGCATCGATTCAACATACTCGTTCTATCAGCATGAAAACGACCACGAGGAATTCCGCAGCGTCGTAGCCGGCGCCGGCTTTCCGCTGGCGGAGGAAACCGTCTGGGACGGTTATCAGTTCTCCGTCACCGGCGTCATGGGAGCGAACACGCCCGACGGCCGCGGCAACGTCACCGGCTATGTCGGCTATCGTTCGATCGATCCGGTCTCGCAGGCCGACCGCGACTTGTCCGCGTGTCAGTTTGGTCAGGCTTATTCCTGTGTCGGATCGACGACAATTCCGGAAGGTCGATTCACTGATTTCGGCGCGTTCAATTTCGGTCCGGGCTTTGATCCGGCGCTTGACGTGTCCTCGCCCAATCCGACGCCTGGCAATCCGCGGCTGCCCTTTCCCGACGGCATCCCCGATCTCGGCTTCGACTTCATTCCGTCCGGCACGAATTTCGTGCCGCGCGCCGGCACGACATATAATTTTGGTCCGGTAAATTTCTATCAGCGTCCGGATGAGCGCTACACGGCCGGCTTGTTTGCGCGCTACGAAATCAACCGTCACGCTGAAGCCTATGGCTCGTTCATGTTCATGGACGACCGCACGGACGCACAGATCGCGCCGTCGGGAACGTTCTTCCTGTGGAATCCCCCGGGAACGCTGCCGACCATCAACTGTTCGAATCCGCTTCTCTCGGCCCAGCAGGTCAACGAGATTTGTACGCGCTACGGTCTCGGCCCGACGGACAGCCAGGTCGTCTATATCGGCAAGCGTAACGTCGAAGGCGGCCCTCGCAATTCCGACCTTCGCCACACCTCGTACCGCATCACGGCAGGCGTTCGCGGCGAACTCGGCGGCGGCTGGGATTACGACATTTACGGCTTGTACGGAAATGTCCACCTCGCCAACAACTTCCAGAACGAACTGCAAGTAAGCCGCTTCACCAACGCGCTTACGGTGGTGCCGAACACCAATCCGGCCCTGGGCGCCCTCGGCGCGCCGGTCTGCGCGATAGCGCTGGCCGGGACTGATCCGTCGTGCGTGCCCTACGACCTGTTTTCCGAAGGCGGCATCTCGCAGGCGGCGTTGAACTATGTCTCCGGCTCGGGTTTCCTCGACGGCAACACCACGATCCAGTCAGTCTCTGGCGCCATCACGGGCGATCTCGGCCAGTATGGCGGTCAAAGCCCGTATGCGGACGAAGCCATCGGTCTCGCCTTCGGCATCGAGTATCGTCGCGAATCTTTGGAAATACGGCCAGATCAGGCATTCGCACCTTTCGGCTCAGCCTCCACCAATTCTGACCTCGCCGGTCAGGGCGGTCCGACGCTTCCGGTGGCGGGATCGTTCGATGTCGCTGAATTCTTCATCGAATCCCGCATCCCGCTGGTTCAGAACCGTCCAGGCTTCAGCCAGCTCGGTCTCGATCTTGGCTATCGCTACTCGGATTATTCCACGGGCACTGACACCGACACCTACAAGCTGGGTGCGGATTGGGCGCCGGTGGAGGACCTCCGTTTCCGCGCTTCGTTCCAGCGTGCGGTCCGCGTGGCCAATGTCGTCGAACTGTTCTCGACCTTCCAGGTTGCGCTGTTCAACGGCAGTGATCCGTGTGCAGGCACAGCGCCGTCGTCCACGCTGGCGCAATGCCAGAATTCGGGCGTCACGGCAGGTCAGTATGGCGTCATCGCGCCGAACCCGGCTGGCCAGTACAATCAGTTCACCGGCGGCAGCGCGACGCTGAACCCGGAAAGCTCAGACACGATCTCGTTCGGCGCGGTCTTCTCGCCGCGCTTCGCGCCGGGTCTGAACGTCACGGTCGACTATTTCAACATCACCGTTGAGGACCTGATCGGCACCGTTGGCGCTCAGACGATTTTGAACCAATGCGTGCTCTCAGGCGATCCGCAGTTCTGCAGCCTCGTGAACCGCTCTGCTTCCGGCTCGCTTTGGAGCACGCCAATCGCGGGCGTCTCTAACCTGAACCTCAACACCGGTTCGTTGGAGACCTCGG
>JAUIEH010000120.1 GCA_030428405.1 Alphaproteobacteria bacterium | reverse complement strand
CGTAGACCAGCAAGACGGCGGTGAGCGTCGTCGCCCCGACATCCTGGGTCATCTCGGCCTGTTTGACGCGCATCCACGTGGCGGCGACGGCGATGGCGAGAAAGCCGCCGACAATGACGAAGCCGCTCGCGACCGCGTTCTCGAACACCGCCGAGACGGCGCCCGCAACGCCGCCGAGCAGTCCGACGAGCGCGAATGTGCGCAGCCCCGCAATGTTGCGGCCATCGGCCTCATCGGCGCGCTGCACTTCGCGCTCGAGCCCGACCAGAAGGCCGATGCCGAAGGCCAGCGCCAGGCGCCAGAAGCTTTCATCCAGTGTCATGCGCGCCCTTCGAGCCCCGTGCGTTACGCAGTATAGACCGGCCGGCGGCCATGCGCCGAGCGCGCCCTGCGGCGGCGCCGCGATTTCCATCGCGCAACGCGAATTTTTCGCGCGCGAGGTTTGAAAACCTGCCTGTAGCGCTAAATATGCGCGCAGATGCGCAAACCGGAACTACGCCCCGGATCAACGCAAAACGAAGATTGTGTCCGTACGCAAAGCTTCTCGGCGATGAATGGAGGAAAGCACGACATGACCGCACGCCGCGCCGCCGTCTCACTTTGCGCGCACGCTTTCGCCGCCTGCCTGCTCACCGCCGCGCCTGCACTCTCGGCGCCGGGCGACGTGGTCGCTTCGGAAGAAAGTTTTGAGGCCGATTTCAACGTCGTCGAAGTCGCGCGCGGTCTCGAACATCCCTGGAGCATCGCGTTTCTGCCCGACGGCTCCATGCTCGTGACAGAGCGTCCGGGGCGGCTGCGCCATGTCGCGCTCGACGGGACGGTATCGGCGCCGATCGCGCATGACCTCGCCGTCACGGCGGTCAATCAAGGCGGCTTGCTGGAAGTTGCTCTGCATCCGGAGTTTGAGGAAAACCGGCTCATCTATCTCTCTTACGCTTCAGGTCCGCGCGATGCGCCGCATACCGCGCTCGACCGCGCAAGGCTGTCGGACGACCTGAGCCGGCTTGAGGATGGCCGCACCATCTTCGTCGCCAATCATCGGGCCGCGCGCGGGCGACATTTCGGCGGCCGCCTCGCCTTCGACCCGGAGGGTTTGTTATTCCTGACGCTTGGCGATGGCGGCGATTATTCCGAGGACGCGCAAAACACCGCCAACCACATCGGGACAATCGTGCGCCTGACCGATGACGGCGCGCCCGCGCCCGGCAATCCCTTCAATACGATCTATGACGGCCCGTCCGAGCTCGAGCCTGAAACGGAAATCTGGTCTTACGGCCACCGCAATGTTCAAGGCGCAGCCATCCATCCGGAAACAGGCGTTCTGTGGACGCATGAACATGGCGCGCGCGGCGGCGATGAAATCAACATTCCGCAGGCCGGACGCAATTACGGCTGGCCCGCCATCACCTACGGGGTCAATTATAACGGCCGGCCCATCTCCGAACACGCCCGCGCCGAGGGCATGGAACAACCCATCTGGTATTGGGAGCCCTCGATCGCGCCTTCTGGCATGACGTTTTATCAGGGCACGGCCTTTCCCGATTGGAACGGCGACCTCTTCATCGGCGCGCTCGCGGGCATGCAGCTCCAGCGCTTCGAAGCCGACGGCGACCGCGTCATCGGCATGGAGCCGCTCCTGACGGATCTCGGCGAACGCATCCGCGACGTGCGCACGGGGCCGGACGGCTATATTTATCTTGCTACTGATAGCCCCGAGGGCCGCATCTTGCGCCTCGAGCCGCGTTAGCATTCCTCAACTGTTTCGATTGTGCCACGCCGCCTCCGCACGCTAGGGTAAGCCGACCAACCAGCGTGGGGGCGCGCCATGGCCGAGCGGGAAAAGCCGACAAAAGAAGAGCTGATCGAGCGAGCGTGGGCGCGCTGGTTCGAGGAGGACTTTTCGTGGGACGGGCTCGGTGAGCAACAAATCAGTGGCGATGGCGGGCTGCACGGCGAAAAGACACTGCAGGATTATTGGCGGCGCGATCCCAAGACGGGCGAGGTTCGCAGCGACGAGCAAATGAAAGGCGAGCTTGTCAAGCTGGACGGGACGCTCTGGCATGTCGCGCATTTGCCGCCGCGCGCCCAAGACGGGTCTGAAAGCTGGAAGACGAAACTGGACGATCCGAAATGGACGGAGATCGAAAGTCTCATCGACCAGCGTGTCTCTGACGGCCAGGAGACGGATGGAATAATTGACACGTTAAGCAATGAACAAATCTCCGGAAGTGATGGTCGCGCGCAACTTGCCGGCGCCGTGATGCGGCGCGCGCCACGCCTGTCCGGGCCCCTAAAGGGGCCCGGACAGGCGGCAGACGGCGCGGCGATTCAATTGGACGCGCCCTATGCCGTCTTTCTTGACACGGCGGATTTCTCGAAAGTCGAGTTCGGAAGCCTCGCCAACTTCTTCTCCGCAACCTTCTTGGCGGACGCCGACTTCATCTCGACTAGTTTCTCCGCCGACGCCAACTTCATCTCCGCGACCTTCGCCGCCGACGCCTACTTCATCTCCGCAGCTTTCTACGCCGACGCCTACTTCTCCGCTGCGAACTTCTCCGCCGACGCCGCCTTCTACTCCGCGACATTCTCCGCCGACGCCGAATTCATCTCCACAGCCTTCTGCAACGCGTATTTCCGATTTGCGAGGTTCGAGAATGACGTTTGGTTTGCGCGAATAGCGCCGGGAGATCCTGTTCAGTTCGCAGAGCACGCTGATTTTTCAAATGCCGAATTCGAAGGCGTGGCGCACTTCACAGAAGCGCGGTTCGATGGCGCTATGCGTTTCACGACTGCGCGCTTCATGCAGTTTGCTGACTTTCGTGGCGTTTCGGGCCCGGCGCGCGAGGCCGATTGGCGCGGGGCGTTTGACGGCGCGATCGCCTTCGGCACGCTGGATTGGCGTCCGCGGACGTCTGAGAACGCGCCGCCGTCGGAGCAGTCGGACCGCATCGGCGCCTATCACATGATTTCGGCGTTCGCCGGAGCCAAGCTGAAGGAGGGCATCTACTACCCGGCGCCGGGCGAGTCAGTGGCTGAAGTGACTTTTGAAAACGTGTCGCTTCAAAAAGCTATGGACGCCGGCATGGACTTGCCGGCGACTCAATCGGATGGCTCGCAAACGACACATGTGATGCGGCAAGCGGAACGCGACCGTGCTCTCGCGGCGCTGGAGAGCGGCGCGCAAGTGCTCAAGCTCGCCATGGACGCCGCCAAGGACAATCTCCGTGAACAGCGTTTTTATCGCTTCGAGCTGATCGCGCGGCGCGAGCAAAGTACGACAAAATGGCCCGAAAAGGTCGCATCCTGGATATTCGCGAAGACGTCCAGCTATGGCGCCAGCTTGGTCCGCCCGCTTGTCTCCGTTGTGGCTCTCATCTTATCGGCGGGAGTTGTTTACTCCGTTTGGGGAGCCCTAATCGGCAGCAATCCGTTTAGTGACAGCTGGAGCGAATGGAACTTTTGGAACGCGATGTCGTTCTCCGCCCAACAAACATTTCGTCCTTTCGGCGTATGGTGGCCTTTGAACGAAACTGATCACAGCTGGGGGGCGGAATTTCTTCGCGGCTTCCCAACTCGGGGCCGGCCGCCGTCAACATTTCAAGGACTGGCTGCGCGCATCGTTGCGTCTCTCCAATCCGTGAGTTCCGTCGTCTTCCTCTTCCTCTTCGTCCTCGCCATGCGGCGGCGCTTCCAGATGAACTAGGCGGCGCGCGCCCTCGCCCGCGCCGATCCCGGCCGCTTCTTCTGCTCGGAACCGCGCAAGCCCCCCACACTTGACCGCGCGAGCCCTACAAATTAGCGCGGGCGGACGGGCCGGCGGGACGGAGCAGCTATGATCGCCGCATTTGCAGGCGCGGGCGGAGCGTTATGCGCTTTGCTCCTGGCGCTGATGGCGTCGAAGCCGAAGCGCGCGCTTGGGGATGTCTGGCTGCTCGCGTGGCTGGCGGCCTATCTCTTCTATTTCGCGACTTTGGGCCTCTCGCTTGCGAGCGCCGGATGGAGCGCCTTCGCGCTCAGCCTCGCCGCGCAATCCGCCGCCGTGGCGCTCGCGCCGCTGCAATATCTGCATGGACGCGCCGTGACCGCGGCGCCGCTGCGGGAAAGCCTGGCATGGGCGGCGCCGGCGCTTATCGGCATGGGCGCCGTCTGGCTGTTGCCGGTCTTAGCGCCGCTGCGCTTTGAGTCCGGCGCGCTCGTGGCTGATGCGATCCCGCTCTGGCTCGCGTTCTTGCCGCCGGCCGCCTTGCTGGCGACGCTGGCCTATCCGGTCGCGGTCTTGCGCGAACTCGCAGCCTATCGGCGCCGCCTCAAGCGCCGCTTGTCCAATCTGCATGTCGCCGGCTTGAGCTGGGCGCGGCTCTGGGCCGTCTCGACCATCGGGCTCATCCTCTTTCAGCTCGCCGTTTTCGGCATATCGCTGAGCGGGTTCGTGCCCGTGGCCATTCACATGAGCATATTGCTCGCCGCGCAGTCACTGCAGGTCGCGTTTGTCGGCTATCACGGCGTGACGCGCACGCAGATCTTCCACCTCGCGCGCGCAGACGAAGCCGAGCGCACGGCGGATGCGCGCGACTTAACGGCGGCGCGCGCCGACTTCGCCCATGTCGAACGCTTCATCGCTGAGCGCGAGAGCTATCGCGACGCCGAGCTGACGGCGCCCGCGCTCGCCGAGGCGCTCGGCTGGGGGCAGGACCGGCTCGCCACGGCGCTGCGTCTGGGCGGGGCGACCAATTTTCACGACCTCGTCAATCGCGCGCGGATCGCGCATGTGAAGCGCGCGGCCGGCCAGGCGGAGAATGTGCGCGAGGGTCTGCTGGCGCTCGCCTTTGATGCGGGCTTTGGCTCCAAGAGTGCGTTTTACGAGGTGTTTCGCAGCGTCGAGGGCATGACGCCGGCGCGCTGGCGCAAGCAGAACGCTCCCGATTAAGCATTGAAATAAAACGCGAAAAAAGTCCGGACCATGATTTTCGGACCATCAGGACGACGCGCGCGCGCTCTGTGCGGCACAGACCGGGCTCCTCGACTTGATGGAGCTCGAACATGGCCAGACCTGACGCAGTTTACGCCCCGCCGCCCGAACGCCGCTCGCCATTGCTCGCCGCGAGCGGCCTCCTGGAAATCGCCGTTCTCATGGGCGCGAGCCTGGCCGCCGCGATGGCCGCGCAGCGCATGTGGTCGCCGGGGCTCGCCGAAACGCTCGGGCTGATGGACGGCTCTGCGCCGGACTTCGTCGCGTCGAGCGTCGCGATGGCGGTGCAGTTCGCCGCGCAATATGGCGTGTTGTTCGGGCTCGTCGCCATAGTCGGGCTGATCCGCGGCCGACGCAGCGCGCGCAGCTATGCGCTCGTCCCACCCGCGCCCGAAGCCCCAAACCCGCTCGCGCACGGGCTCGTTCTCGGCCTCATCATCAGCATCATCCCGGCGCTGGTGTTCGTACTGCAGGACATCGCGCCGATCGGGCGCGACACGCCGATCTGGGCGGTCTTGCGCGGCGTTGAGCAGGACTGGACATACTGGCTGTTCATGGCCGTGGGCAGCTTCGCGCTCGTGCCCCTGCTCGAGGAAGGCGCCTGGCGCGGCTATGTGCTTGGTCGGTTGACGGAAGGGTTTGGACCGGGCGCCGCCGTCCTCATGACCACGCTGTTGTTCTCGGTGCTGCATGTGCAGTATCTGCAGGCGGATGCGGCGATGCTTCTCACCTTCGCGGGCTTGATCATCGCGAGCCTCGCATTCGGCTTTGCGGTCTTGCGCACGGGCTCGCTCGTACCGGCCGTCATCGCGCATGTCATCATCAATTTTCCGCTGCCGACCGAGCTGAACATGGTCAAAATCGCTGCAGGCGTCATCGCGCTGGTCGTGTTTCGCCGCGCAGTCGGGGTCGAGCTCTCCTTCTGGGGACGCATGATCTCCACGCTCTGGGTCATTCCGGCGCTGGCTGCGCTTGGCGGCGTCGGCTTTGCGATTGCGGCCGCGCCCAATGCTGCGCTCTACATTGCAGGCGGGGCCGTCATCGCCTTTCTCGCGCTCGGCTTTCTCAAACGTTCCGCATGGAGCCTAAAAGCCGACTAGCTCGGCCGGCGGCTCTTGAGGGCTGCGGCGAGCGTGCCGTCGTCGAGATAATCAAGCTCGCCGCCAACCGGAACGCCGCGGGCGATGGAGGAAATTTCCACGCCCGCATCCTTCAGCCGGTCGGAGAGAAAATGCGAGGTCGCCGCGCCGTCGACGGTGGCGTTGAGGGCGAGGATGACCTCGCGGGTCTCCTCGCGATTGGCGCGCTCGATCAGCTTGGCGATGTTGAGGTCGTCGGGCCGAACGCCGTCAAGCGCGGAGAGAACGCCGCCGAGAATATGGTAGCGGCCGGAAAAAGCGTGCGCGCGCTCCAGCGCCCAGAGGTCGCCGACATCTTCCACGACGCAGATAAGGCCCGCATCGCGGCCCGGCGCGGTACAGATTTTACACGGATCATTGACGTCAAGATTGCCGCATTCCGAGCAGGTCTTGATGGCCTCGGCCGCGCGCGTGAGCGCATCGGCGAGCGGCGTCATCAACACGTCGCGCTTTTTGATGAGCTGCAGCGCCACGCGCCGCGCCGAGCGCGGTCCCAGCCCCGGCAGCTTGGCCAGGAGCTCGATCAGACGCTGAATTTCCGGACCGGCGACATCGGACATAAAGGCTCGCGCGAATCGTTTCGTTGAGCGCGGAGTCTAGTCGTTTCGCCCGATTTGGCGACGGGGTGGCGTGATGGCGGGGCGCGTCCGCTTATTCGCGTTGCGTCGTCCCACCCTCACCCCCATGGCCCCGGCGGGCGTTCGGCGATATAGCATGCGGCAAGACAAGACGCTTTTCGCAATGGGAGCCAACATGGCCATCGAAACCGCGCGCGCCGACGAAGAAATCACCTTCCGCTGGGACGACCCGCTGCATCTCGAACGCGAGCTCGCCGAAGACGAGCGCATGGTGATGGAGAGTGCGCGCGCTTATGCCCAGGACAAGCTGGCGCCGCGCGTGATTTCGGCAAATCGCGAAGAACGCTTCGACCGCGAAATCATGAACGAGATGGGCGATATGGGCCTGTTGGGCTCGACCATCCCGGAGGAATATGGCGGCGCCGGGCTGAACCATGTTTCCTACGGCCTGATCGCGCGCGAAGTCGAACGCGTCGATTCCGGCTATCGCTCGGCGATGAGCGTGCAGTCGTCCCTCGTCATGTATCCGATTTTCGCGTTCGGCTCCGAGGAACAGAAGCGTAAGTATCTGCCGAAACTGGCCAGCGGCGAATGGGTCGGCTGTTTCGGCCTGACCGAGCCGGACGGCGGCTCGGACCCCGGCGCGATGCGCACAAAGGCCGAACGCGTCGAGGGCGGCTATAAGCTCAACGGTTCGAAGATGTGGATCACCAATTCGCCGATTTCGGATGTGGCGGTGGTCTGGGCCAAGCTTCCGAATGCGGACGGCAAGCCGGAAATACGCGGCTTCACGGTGGAGCGCGGAACGCCCGGCTTCGAGACGCCGAAAATCGACGGCAAGATGAGCCTGCGC
>JAUIEH010000119.1 GCA_030428405.1 Alphaproteobacteria bacterium | reverse complement strand
AGAGATCGCCTTCCGCCATGGCGCCGTCCGGGCCGATCTGGACGAAGCGCGCCTGCACTTCGTCGATGCCGTTGAGATACTGATTGATGGCCTCAAGCGCGGCCTCGTCCGTCTCAAGCGCGGGGCCGGAAGGGGCGGGCGCGGGAAAATCGCCGGAGCCTTCTTCGTCATCGGCCTGTTCGCTGGGCGCGGCCTCGTCGAGCTCTTCAGCTGCAACGTCGACGGAGCTTTCCTCCGCGCCGACCTCTGCCGAGGCGTCGGGCTCGTCCTGAGCCGGGGCGGAAAAGGCGAGCGCGCCGGCCAAAAGGGCCGCGGCGCATACGGCGTCTGCGAGTGATCTTTTCATGAGCGAAGAGCTAGCGCGTCCGTGGGGCGTTTTCGAGGCCGCAAATGTGCGAACTGCAGAATTAGGCGCTCGCTTTTCGCGCGCAAGATTTTCCGTGCGCACGCCGAACTTATTTTGCTAGCGTAATCAATATCGTGCGGCGGAGACCGCCGAAGGGGTGAAACGCGGGGGCGTAGAAATGGCGGTTTTGGGGGCGGATGACGGCGGTGCGGGGCGGGGGAAGCTGAGCCCCTACGAAACCGAACAGCGTGCCGCGATTGGCATGCGGACGCTGGTGACATTGATCTTCACCGCCGCGGTTATCACGATCATCTATTGGTATAGCCAGTCGAGCGGTATCGAACCGGGCGCTCCAGAAGCCAGTGACGCCGAACGTCAGATTTCGCGGGTGGTGGGTCTCTCGGTATCCGCCGGCTTGGCGTTATTCCTGGTCGGAACCGCATTCGGCCCAGGAATAGCTGAGCGAATGAAATCGGTCGGCAATGTACTGATGCTGATCGGTTCGATTGCGTGGCCGCTCGCCGTGCCATTTATCTGGGCCGACGCCATCCTCCGGCGCGTGGTCGGCGCCGTCAGTGGTGTCGGATTTCGTTCGTGGTGGTATCGGTATCCGATACTGTCGCTGCATATCGGGCTCGCGAGCTTGTTCATGCTGGCGCACTACGGGCTGTTCCTCCCGTTCGCCTCCGAGATTCCTGCCGAAACGTGGTGGGCCCCGTCGCTTCGATGGCTGATCGACCCGCCGCTCTGGGCCGTGATTGCAGCTCTTTGCTGGGCGTTCATCGTGCTGCTGGGCGTCGTGCGCAGTTGGTTTTGGAATGAAGAGCAGTTCGATCTCGCCGTTGCGGGAATGGCGAATGTCGATCCGGAATCTTTGGCCGACCTGCGCGACGAGGCGCTTGTTGCGATCTTGCTCTTTTTCGCCGCCATTCCAGTCGCATTGAGTTTATTCTTCAATGCCGATCCGGATGCCGGAACGCAGAACTATTTCGTTTTTACAGGTGAGTGCATTCGTATCGGCGACAACATTTGTCGGCCGCCCATTCTCGAATGGTACGCCTTTTTTGGAGCGGAGCTTCTGAAGGCGCTTCCATTTGTCGACTGGGCGGAAGTGTACGGAATTGAGAGCAATACGGACATTCAAGTTGCAGCGGGCTCAGGCCGCAACGTGGTGTTCGTTACGCGCGTCGTTGTGGATTTGGTTCTACTCACGACGCTCTTGCACTCGATCGAGCGCGTGGGTCGAATTTCGCGACAGGATCGCGAATTCCGAGCCGGCCTTCGCGACGTGGTCGATCCTTATCTCGAACAAAAATATGTCAGCGCCATCGTTCGCGGATGGCGCTGGCGCGACGACGCAGACCTGATCGTGACGATCCAGAATTTCGAAAACTACGATGACGGACGATTGAAGCGCCTTGCGGAGCATACGCGCGACGACATTCGCGCTTTAGCCTATCACTTGCTGGTGCATCCCCAGCGCATCGCAAAACACCATCCTGAATATCTGGCCGACCGCATCGCCGGGACGGGAGGCGTATCGCGCGAGACCGATGCTGAGCTTCGAGAATTGCTCATTCGCCTCCTCACCAGATCAAATGGAAACGCTCTTCGCGCGTTGCAGCAAACGGCGGAAAATCCGCACTTGAATTGGCGAATGCGAAATCGGGCGATCGTTGCGATCGTTAAATTTGGTGCGCAGCATTCTCAATCGCTTTTGGAGCGGATCGCCGTCAAGGATTCGAAAGGCGACAATCGAATTGAGGCGATGAAGGGATTAGCCACGCTTGATGATCCCAGCGTTGCCGAGTTTCTGCAGCGCTGCAGCGTGGAAGATAACGCTAACTTCGTCAGGAACGCTGCGAAGCAGCTATTGGAACAGAGGCTCCAACCCAACCCGAACCCAACCTAAATCCCCATGCCGGGGCCGTCGGGCTCCGGTGGCGGGGGCGGGGCGAGGATTTCTCGTTTGCCGGCGTTATTGGCGGCGCTCACGACGCCGTCCTGTTCGAGGCGCTCCATCAACGTCGCGGCGCGGTTATAGCCGATTGAGAGCTTGCGCTGGAGGTAGCTCGTCGAGGCGCGACGGTCGCGCGTGACGATCTCGATCGCGCGGTCGTAAAGCTCGTCGCCCGTGCCGCCGTCAGCGCCCGGGAACGTGCCGCCGCCATCGCCGTCGGGCTCCTCAACATCGCGCGTGACATCGTCGATATATTCCGGCGCGCCCTGGCTGCGCAGGAAACTGGCGACGCCGTTGACTTCCTCATCCGCGACAAACGGTCCGTGCAGGCGCCGAATCCGGCCCCCCGCAGCCATGAGCAACAAGTCGCCTTGACCGAGCAATTGTTCAGCGCCCTGCTCGCCAATGATGATGCGGCTGTCGACGCGCGAGGTCACGGCGTAGCTCATCCGTGTCGGGAAGTTCGCGCGGATCGTGCCGGTGATGACGTCGACGGACGGACGCTGCGTGGCCATGATCAAATGTATGCCGGCGGCGCGCGCCATCTGGGCGAGGCGCTGCACGGTCGCTTCGATCTCGCGGCCCGCAACGAGCATGAGGTCGGCCATCTCGTCGATGACGACGACGATATAGGGCATCGGAGCCGCATCGACGCGCTCTTCATCGAAGAGCGGCTTGCCGGTCTCCTGATCATAGCCCGTCTGAACCGTGCGCTCGATCGGACGGCCATTGCGCGAGGCTTCCTCGATGCGGCGGTTATAGCCGGCGATATTGCGCACGCCCATTTTCGCCATGCGGCGATAGCGGGCCTCCATCTCACGCACCGTCCATTTCAGCGCGACGACGGCTTTCTTGGGATCGGTGACGACCGGCGTCAGCAAATGCGGAATGTCGTCATAGACGGACAGTTCCAGCATTTTCGGGTCGATCATGATGAAGCGGCAGCGATCCGGCGTCAGGCGGTGCATCAGCGACAAGATCATCGCGTTGATGCCGACGGATTTACCCGAACCGGTCGTGCCCGCGATCAGCAGATGCGGCATCTTGGCGAGGTCGGCGACATAAGGCTCGCCGCCAATGGTTTCGCCCAGCGCGAGCGGCAGCTGCATCTTGCGGTCGTTATAGGGCTCGGACTCCAGAAGATCGCGCAGGAACACGGTCTCGCGGCCGACATTGGGAAGCTCGATGCCGATGACGTTGCGGCCGGGAACGACCGCGACGCGCGCTGATTGCGCCGAGACCGAGCGCGCGATGTCGTCGGCGAGATTGATGACGCGCGACGAGCGCACGCCGGGCGCGGGCTCGAATTCGAACAAGGTGACGACCGGGCCGGGGCGGGCGTTGACCACCTGTCCCTTGATGTTGAAGTCGAGCAGAACGTTTTCGAGCTCCTCAGCGCGCTCGTCGAGTTCGCCGTCATTATTGACATGCGCGCGTTCGGGCGCGGCCGAGAGCATGCCCGGATCGGGCAGGTCGATTTCGCCGTCCTCGCCGTCAAAGAGACGCCCCTGACGCGGAGGCGCCGGCCGGCGGGGATCGGCGTTGGGCGGAACCGAGGCAAACGCCGAGGCGAGATTGGGCGCGGGTTCTTCTTGTGCGGGCGCTGGGGCGTGCTGCGCCGGCGGCGGCGCCTGATGGACGGCGGCCTCGGCCTGAGCGGGCGCCGGCGCGGGTTGGGGCCGGCGCGCATAGCTCGCATCGGGCATGCGCGGACGCACGCGCTCGAGCTCGGCGTAGTTGTCGTAAGTGGTTATGCGCGCGCGCGTTTCGACGGGCTCGAGCCGGACGATTTCCTCGTCCATGCCCTGGACATAGCGGTCAGCGATCCGGCGCGCGGCATAGGACGTGCGCCGCGCCATGCGCCGGCCGGTTTCGGCCGCATCGGCGATGTCGCCCGGCGTGATGCCATAGCCGCCGACCAGACCCAGCATGCCGATGATCAGCGTGATGACGCCAGCAACGCCGGTCGCGAAGGGAAGCGCGACGGCGCTCAGAATGCCTGCGACTTCAAGATGAACGATGTCGCCAATGGCGCCGCCAAGGCCGGCGGCGAAGGGCCAGGTGGCGGGGACGGGCAGGCTCGACGCCGCCGCGGCGAAGCCGCCGACGGCCATGAGCGCCGCGATGATGCGCAACAGCACGATTTTGACGCCGCGCTGACGCGGTCCGCGCCAGAACAGGATCGCACCCCAGGCGACGAGCATGACGGCGAGCGCCGCGCCGGCCCAGCCGAGCCATTGCAGCGTCAGGTCTGCGGCGATCGCGCCATAAGCGCCGAGCGCATTGGTCGGATCGCGCCCGGTGTCGGCGTTGAGACTTGGATCAAGCGGGTTGAACGTGAGCACCGCGACGAGCACGTAAAGCCCGCCGCCGCACAGAAGGAGGCTCACGATCTCGTTGCGTCGGGCGCGCACGAAACGCGTCAGCCAGCCACCGCTCTCAATGCGTTCGCCATCCGGGGTTTCCGGCGTCATCGCTCTTTTCCCACTTGAAATTGTCCAAGGGAGAACAGAGAGCTTGGCCGGTAAATAAACGGTTAATCCGTGATTCACCGAGCTGTAAATTTCTCTTACGCCATAATGGATTTCTTAATCCATACGTAGGCGTATTGTCCGGCTCCCCGGGATTATTGCTGTGCAAACTCCGGATAGGCCTCGAGCCCGCACTCGACCTTGTCCAGGCCGGCGCGCTGATGCTCGTCGGAGGCCCTGAGACCGAGGGTCGATTTGAGCGCAAACCACACCGCAGCGCTCGCCAGGCAGACAAACGCGCCGATGGCGACAACGCCAAGGAGCTGAACGCCGAGCTGTTCGATGACGGAGAGCGTGCGCTCATCAGCCGCGCCTTCGTTCAGCACGGCCTGGGTCGACAAGCCCGCTACGAGAACGCCCCAGACGCCGCAGAACAAATGCGCGGGAATGGCGCCGACGACGTCGTCGATCTTGAAGCGATCGAGCAGAGGCACGCCGAACACGATGATGAGGCCGCCGACGGCGCCGATGGCGATCGCAGCCAACGGCGTCGGGTCGAGCGGACCGGCGGTGATCGAGACGAGACCGCCGATTGCGCCATTGAGCGCCAGCGTCAGGTCGACCTTCTTGTAGAAGATGCTCATCACGCAGACGGCTGCCATGACGCCTGCTGCGGCGGCGAGATTGGTGTTCGCGAAGACCCGGCCGACGGCGTTGATGTTCTCGGGCGTATCGAAGGCGAGCTGAGAGCCGCCGTTGAAGCCAAACCAGCCCAGCCAGAGAATGAACGTTCCGATCGCGGCGAGCGGCAGATTGGAGCCGGGCATCGCGTTGATCCGGCCATCTGGGAGGTAGCGACCTGCTCGCGGGCCAAGGAACAGCGCGCCGATCAGGGCGGCGAAACCGCCGGTCGCATGCACGATGGCGGAACCGGCGAAATCCTGGAAGCCAAGACCATGCAGCCAGCCTTCGCCCCATTTCCAGGCGCCGACGATCGGATAGATGAAGGCGGTCAGCGCGAGCGTGAAGATCAAAAACGGCCAGAGCTTGATGCGCTCGGCGAGCGCGCCGGAGACGATCGAGGCGGCCGTCGCGACGAAGGCCATCTGGAAGAACCAGTCCGCCCAGTCGGAATAAGCGCCGTGGATCTCATCGCCGGCGCCGGCGGAGAAAAAGCCAAGCGAGCCGAAGAACAACGCGTCTTCGCCGAGGTCGTACATCAGATTGTAGCCGACGGCGAAATAAGCGAGGCCGGCGATTGAGTAGAGCGAGATGTTCTTAAGGCAGATGGTCGCGGCGTTGCGCTGGCGCACAAGGCCCGCCTCGAGCATGCAAAAGCCCGCCGCCATGAACATGACCACCATGCCGCCGATCAGCAGCAGGAATGAGTTCTGCGCGTAAGAAGTTTGCGCCGCGACTTCTTCCAGACGCGCAGCAAGCGCTGCGACATCAATGTCTTGGCTGGCCGCTCCGGCCGTAAACGCCATCGCAAATGCTGACATTCGCCCAAGCCTCCCAAATCGGACTTTGCAGTGCAGCATGCATTGCGGCGTTGCAGCAAGTGCCAGGCGTGCGACATGCGGCGCCGCGGCGGCTTTCGATCTGCGCTCTGCGCGCTAGTTTGAGGGCGGGCGCGCAGCGCGGTGTGAGATGCAGACGATCGACACGGACATCATCATAGTCGGCGGCGGATTGGCTGGAATGGCCGGGGCTTTGGCGTTCGCGCAGGCGGGCTTCGAGGTCGCCGTCATCGACGGCGCGCCGAAACAGGACCGGTTGGCGGAAAGCTATGACGGTCGCGCCAGCGCCATCGCTTATGCGAATTTCCGCATGTTCGAAGCGCTTGGCGTCGCACCTGGGCTCGAAGGCTGCGCCCAGCCGATCAAGCGCATTCTGGTTTCCGACGGAAGGGCCGAGGACGGCGTGCGTCGCGCGGGGCCCGCACAGTCGCATCTTTTGTTCGACCCGACTGAGCTTGCCGAGCCCGGCGAAGAAGGCGAACCGCTCGGCTACATCATTGAAAACCGGCGCATGCGCTTTGCTCTGATGCAGCGCGCCGACGCGGAACCGGGCATCAATCACATCGCGTCGAGCGCTGTTGAGCGGGTCGTCTTCCATGCGGGCGGCGCGCGCGCTGAGCTTGCTGGCGGCGCGGTGTGCCGAGCGCCGCTTGTGATCGGCGCTGACGGCGCCCGATCGCTTGTGCGCCGCGCGATGAATGTGCGCGATGTCGGTTGGGACTACCCGCAAAAAGGGCTCGTCGCGACGGTGAATTGCGAGCACGACCACGAGGGCGTGGCGCACGAATATTTTCTGCCGTCTGGCCCATTTGCGATCCTGCCAATGACGGAAGGGCGGGCCAATCTGGTCTGGACGGAGAAATCGAAGGCCGCCGACGCCGCCATGGAGCTTGACGACGCAGGCTTTCTTGATGAGATACGCCGTCGCTTCGGCGATTTTCTCGGCGCCTTGTCGCTGGCGGGACCGCGCTGGTCTTATCCCTTGGGCATCCGCGTGGCGGAGCGCTTCGTCGCCCCTCGCGCCGCACTCATTGGCGATGCGGCCCGGCGCATTCACCCGATCGCGGGCCAGGGTCTCAATCTCGGCTTTAAGGACGTCGCCGCCCTCGCAGAAACTCTGCAGAATGCGCGCGCGCTCGGTCTGGATTGGGGCGGGCTCGATACGCTGGAGCGATATCAGCGCTGGCGGCGGTTCGACTCGGTCGCCATGGCGCTGGCCTGTGACGGCTTCAATCGGTTGTTTTCGACCG
>JAUIEH010000118.1 GCA_030428405.1 Alphaproteobacteria bacterium | reverse complement strand
GCCGCCGCATGCGGCTCGCCACTTCCTGACCGACGAAACAGCCTTTGGCGTAGTTCACGCCATTGAGCAGATCGAGATTGACGTCGCTCGGAAACACCGCCTCGGCGTCGTAATCGGCGTCTTGTTCGGCGAGGCCCAAGGCGATGCGCGTAGCGTGATAGGCGGCCTCGTCAGACGCAGGCGCGTCGGCGGCGGCGACGATAGAGCGGGTCCCGAAATTCGCTCTGCGCGGATCGGCGAAGTTCTCGCTACGCGTTTGCGCGGCGAAATCCTGCACGACGGCAAACTCGCCGGACTTGTCCGTAAGCGAAATTTTTCGCCGCAGCCTGTAACGCTTGAGCTGGCTTTCCAGAAGTTCGAAGGCTCGCTCCGGCGCATCGAGAAAGACGCCGTCGCCGCCGTCGCCTGAAACGAACAGCTCCGCGACGATCTTGCCCTGCGGGGTAAGCAGCGCGCCGTAACGGATTTCATCCGCGCCGAGATCGGCGGTCCGGCAGGTTAGCAGCGTCTCTAAGAAATCGCGCGCTTCCGCGCCGCCGACATGAAGGATGCGGCGATGCGCGAGGCGAGTGGGTCCGGGCAAATCCATGACCCGCAGATAGGAGCTTGCATGTGCTGATGGCAAGGCGCGGCGCTTGGCGCTTTGGCGCGCGCGGCGCGGCGCGCTAAGCAGCGGGCCATGGAGCGAATCCTTTTCGTCACCTCGACGCGCATCGGCGATGCGGTCCTGTCGTCAGGCGTGCTCGCGCATCTCGTCGAGACGCGGCCGGATGCGAGTTTTACGGTTGCGGCGGGACCGCTGGCGGCGCCCTTGTTCCGGGCGACGCCGCGGCTCGAAGAGCTGATAGTGATGACGAAGCGGCGCTCGGGCAGTCACTGGTTCGACCTATGGCGACGCACGGCCGGCCGCGCCTGGGACCTGGTCGTCGATCTGCGCGGCTCGCGCACATCGTGGTTTCTGCGTGCGAAAGAACGCCGTCTCGCCGGCCGGCCGCGGGATGACCGTCACAAGGTGCTTGAGGCGGCCGAGGTGCTGGGTCTGGCGCCGCCGCCTTCGCCGGTGCTCTGGCTCGACGGGCACGCGCGCGCTGAGGCCGATGCGGCGTTGCCCGAGGGCGCGCCGATCCTCGCCTTGGCGCCGGCGGCGTCTTCGCAATTCAAAACCTGGCCGGCGGAGCGCTTTGCGGAGCTCGCCGCCGCGCTGACCGGGCCTGGCGGCGTCATGGCGGGGGCGCGCATCGCCTTGTTTGGAGGACCGGGCGACGCCGCTATCTCGCGCGCGGCCGCTGTTGGCCTCGCTCCAGACCGCGTTTTCGATCTGACCGGCCGGCTCGATTTGCCGGCGGTTGGCGCATGTTTGAAGCGCGCGCGCTTGTTCGTGGGCAATGACTCCGGACTGATGCACATGGCCGCCGCGGCTGGCGCGCCGACTATCGGATTATTCGGCCCGACGGATGAAAGGCTCTACGGTCCGTGGGGAGCGGCTTGCCGCGCCGTGCGCGCGGGCGCACAGGTTGATGCGCGGCTGCGCGACGCTGTGAAGGGCCGCGAAGAGACTTTGCTGGATGACCTCAGCGTCGCGCGCGTCCTTGAGACCGCTGCGGCGCTGGTGGCGGAGACGGAGGCGAAAGACGGCCATGGCTGAGCGGTTCGACATGGTGCTGCGCGGCGGCGTGGTGATGACGCCTTGGGGGCGCGTCGAAACCGATATCGGCGTGCGTGACGGCAAGATCGCCGCTCTCGCCGACCTTACCGGCGCCGACGCCGGCGAAACGATCGAGGCGCGCGGGCTCCATATCCTGCCCGGCGTGATCGACAGCCAGGTCCATCTGCGCGAGCCCGGCCTTGAGTGGAAGGAAGACCTCGCCACAGGCGGCGATGCGGCCGTGCTCGGCGGCGTCACGGCGGTGTTCGAAATGCCGAACACGCAACCCAACACCGTCACGGTCGAGGCGCTGGCCGAAAAGATTGCGCGCGCGTCCGGACGCATGCGCTGCGATCACGCTTTCTTTGCAGGCGCGGACCGGGAGAACGCGGCCGTTCTGCAGGAGCTCGAAAAACAGCCCGGCTGCTGCGGCGTAAAGATCTTCATGGGCTCTTCGACGGGCACGCTGCTGGTCGATGACGATGAACACATTGCGCGCTCGCTGTCCGCCATTACGCGGCGCGCTTCGATCCATGCAGAAGATGAAGAGCTGCTCGAAGCCGCCAAGCCCAATGCGCGGGCCGGCGACTGGACCAGCCATCCCGATGCGCGTCCCGTCGAAGCCGCTGTGCGGGCGACCGAGCGCATCATCCGGCTGGCGCGGCAGGCGCGTGCGCGGGTTCACGTGCTGCATATCTCAACGGCGGAGGAGATTCCGTTGCTCGCCGCGGCCAAGGATGTCGCCACGATGGAAGCGACGCCGCAGCATCTGACCTTATCGGCGCCGGAAGACTATGAGCGCCTCGAAGGCCTGGCGCAGATGAACCCGCCCATTCGCGAAGCGCGTCATCGTGAGGCTCTGTGGGAGGCCGTCCGCGCCGGCGTCGTCGACGTCCTTGGCTCTGATCACGCGCCTCACACGCTGGAGGAAAAGGCCAAGCCATATCCAGCCTCGCCGTCAGGCATGCCGGGCGTGCAGACGCTCGTGCCGATCATGCTCGATCACGTGGCCAGAGGCAGGTTGTCGCTGGAGCGTTTCGTCGATCTGACGGCGCACGGTCCGCAGCGTGTTTTTCAGATTATCGCCAAGGGGCGCATCGCGGTCGGCTGGGACGCCGATTTCACGGTGGTCGACCTCAATGCGCGCAGGACCATCGAAAATGAATGGATCGCGTCGAAATGCGGCTGGACGCCATTCGCCGGCAAAGAGGTGCAGGGCTGGCCGATCGCGACGATCGTGCGCGGCGCCGTCGCAATGCGAGAAGACGAGCTGATTGGCGCGCCGTCAGGCCGCCCGGTGAGATTTGTTGAGACGATGCGCGCAGCCTGAGGCGCGCGACAGCTCAATGCGGCTCGCCGTCGCGCATTGAAAATTCGCCGCGTCGAATGCGCTCGGGCAGGGCCTCGGCCAGTTCGGCGACATGGTCTTCGCCGAAGGCGTCCACCAGGTCCGCAACAGCGGCGTAGATCGCAGACGTCGCCACGAGTTCCGGCGAACAGCCTTGATTTACGGCCTCTTCCCAAGCGTCGAGCAAGAGATCGAGTGCGATCGACTTTTGCTCGTCATCATCCGGCCGACCGAGGTCCGGAGTGTCTTCAAATGCGCGACTCATCCAATAATCCTTCGCGATTCGGGTGTTTGATCGCTATTAGCCGGTTATTCGAGATACCGATCTCTTAACGTCTCTGCCAGCGTTCGACCTTCGCCAGCCAGGCGCGCCTCCCGATTGCGCACGCTATCATCGCAAAAAGGATAGCTGCGTTCCTCACGCGTGTAACCAGTGTTGAACGCTCTGACCAGTTCAGCGCGTCGAGCCCCCTCAGCGGGCGCCTCCGCGTCCAGAAACTCAACCATCATGCGACGCCAAGTCTGGTCCGTGCGACCGGCGCATGTGATGCGTAGATAGTGCGCCCCGCCCATGATTTCAGCGAGCCGGCGCAATTCCGAGATAGGACTGCGGGAATCCTGCGCCGCAGCGGGCCCGCCCGCCAGCAGCAAAGCTGCGGCGAGCATCCCGGCTAAGACGCTGCGAACGGTGGAACCTGGCGCGACCGATCTCATTGATTTCGGCATAAACGCGCTCACGCCGTTGCGCCAGTGCCCAAGGCGCCGCGAATTCGGCGGCCTCAGAACGCGCCGAGATCGAGCGCCGCGCGAATGATCCTTTTGGTTTCTTTCCAGCGGACCGCATTTATGGCGTCCTCGGCCGAGAAAAATCGCGCTTCGCGCGCGTCGTCGCCGGCTTCCGGTTCGCCACCGAGCCAGATCGCTGCGAAGTCGATCAGCACGTGATGGCTCGCATAGCGGTCATGGGCGTCGCCAAATATCGCGTCGACCACGTCCAGAAGGGGGCCGATGCGCGCGCTGACGCCGGTTTCCTCGAGCAATTCGCGTCGGGCTGCGTCGACGGCCGTTTCGCCGAACTCGATGCGGCCGCCAGGCAGGCTCCAATCGCCTTCCAGAGGCGCCTTGCCGCGCCGGATGAGCAGGACTTCATCACCGCGCAGACAGACCACGCCGACAGCGGCCACAGGCGCGCGCGATTGCGCGCTCACGACGACCAACCGCAATCAGAATCCGGCAGCGCCATGGTCGAGCGCTTGCCGATGGCGCGCTGGTTCTGCGCAAGCCAGCTCTTCGCCGTATCCCGGCCGCGCTCGAACAGATCCGTCAGAAACGCCCACTCGGTATTGTATTTCGAGCCAAGCGGCATGTCCTTGAGCGCTTCATCCGCACTGATCGCGTGCAGCCTGACGCGCAAGGCGGGGTGCGGCGGATTGATCGCGGCGGAATGCTTCACCGCGCGTCGGGCGAGCGCAATGCCGCGCAATTCGGCGAGCAAGGGCGCATTGAAGCTGACCTCGTTCATCCGGTTCAGGATTTCTTCCGCGCCGGTCGGCGCGGCGTCGCGATTGATCGGGTTAAGATGGACGATGATCACGTCGCGCGGCGCGCCACGGTAAAAGAGCGGGTAGAGCGCGGGATTGGCTGCATACCCGCCGTCCCAATAGGGCTCGCCATCGATCTCAACGGCCTGAAAAAGATGCGGCAGGCACGCCGAGGCGAGCACGGCGTCGGCGCTGAGTTCTTTGTGAGTGAAGACCCTCAGCGCGCCGGTCTTGGCGTTGGTCGTCGAAATGAAGAGCTTCAATTTGGACGAGGCGCGAATGGCGTCGAAGTCCGCGAACTCGTCAAGGATCGACCGGAGCGGATGAAAATTGAGCGGGTTGAGGTCATAAGGGCTCGTCGCGCGCGCCAGAGCGTTGAAAAACGCCATGCTGGTCGACGCCGCGTCGAGCCCGAAGCCTTCAAGCATGCGCGTCCAGACGCTGCTGCTGCTTGGGTTCATGAGCGCGCCGGCGCGCGCAACCGCGCTCCAGAAATCATGCAGCCGCGCGCGTGCGCCCTGAGGGCCGTCGGCGAACGCGCCGGACGCCGCTGTGACCGCATTCATCGCGCCGGCGCTCGCCGCGGACATGGCGCGGATGTCGAGTGAGGCGTCCTCATAGAGCGCGTGCATCACGCCCCAGCCGAACGCGCCATGGGCGCCGCCGCCCTGCAGCGCCAGGCTGACGGGGCGTCTGCGCTGCATCAGATTGAGCGCGCCGAGCGCCATCGCCTAGCTGGCCGTCCAGCCGCCGTCGATCGTCAGCGACGCGCCATTGACCGAGCCGCCTTCATCCGAGGCCAGATAAACCAGCATGCCGACGAGCTGGCTGTATTCGACGAATTTTTTCGTGGGCTGCGCGGCGAGGATGACATTGCGCATCACGTCTTCTTCGCTCATGCCGCGCGCTTTCGCCGTGTCGGCGATCTGCCCTTCGACCAGCGGTGTACGGACATATCCGGGGCAGATCGCGTTGCAGGTGAGCCCGTGCTGGGCGACTTCCAGCGCGACCGTCTTGGTCAAGCCAATGACGCCGTGCTTCGCGGCGACATAAGCCGACTTGAACGGCGAGGCGACAAGTCCGTGTGCGGAGGCGAGATTGACGATGCGGCCGCGGCCTTGCTTCTTCATGATCGGCACGCAGGCGCGAATGCAGTGAAATGCGGATGTCAGATTAATCGCAATGATGGCGTCCCATTTCTCGATGGGAAATTCGTCGACAGGCGCGACCTGCTGAATGCCGGCGTTCGGCACGACGATGTCGAGCCGGCCGAATTCGGAATGCGCGGTTGCGATCAGGTCGGCGATTTCGTCAGGCTTGAGCATGTTGGCGGGATGATAGAGCGCGCGCACGCCATATTCGGCTTCGATGCTGGCGCGCGCTTGTTCAATGGCGTCGGCATCGCCCAGCCCGTTAAGCACGACGCTGACGCCCTGAGACGCCAGACCTCGCGCCATAGCCAGGCCAATGCCGCTGGTCGAGCCGGTGATGACGGCGACGTGGTTTTTGATGTCGAACATGAAGCGGCTCCGCATCCTGCTTGTTTGGAGGCGCGGAAAAACTTACGGGCTGTTCGCGCCCGTCGCGCCGATCGTCAATCAAGCCATGCGATAGCGTCCGCGTCTGAGACGAAGCAAGCGCGGATCAATCGCCGCGACGCTATTCCGCAGCGCGGGCGTGGCCGCCGGGCGCGCCATGGTCGGTGAAAATCATGCGCGGGTTCATGATGTTGTTCGGATCGAGCGCGTGTTTGATCGCCCGCATCATGTCGAGTTCGGGGCCGTCTCGGCGGTCTGCGAGTTCTTGCGACTTGAGAATGCCGACGCCGTGCTCGGCTGAAATAGAGCCGCCCAGACCGACAACGACATCATAGATGGCTGCGGCGACATCTTTCTGGCGGGCGAGCGCGTCCTCGCGGCTCATGCCTTCGGGCGGTCCGACATTGAAGTGAATATTGCCGTCGCCGACATGACCGAACGCCAAAATCTCAGCCCCCGGAAGAACGCGACGCGCGGCCGCCGTGCAGTCTTCGATCAGTTGAGGCGTCGCCGAGACGGTGGAGGACACGTCATGCTTCAGCGAGGGTCCGCGCAGCTTTTCAGCCTCTGGCAGGGTCTCGCGCAATTTCCAGATCGCTTCGCCCTGGGCTTCGCTCGCGGCGATGACGGCGTCGTTCGCGGCGCCGGCTTCAATCGCTTCGCCGAGGGCGGCTTCCATCACGGCTTGTCCTTCGCCGCTGCGCGAAAACGACATCTCCACCAGCGCAATCCATTCGTGCCGGTCCGGGAAGGGCGCGCGCGTATCGGGAATGTGTTCAAGCACGAGGTCGACGCCGCATTGCGGCATCAGCTCGAACGCGGTGACCGCATCGCCGGATACGCGCTTGACAACTTCAAGCACCTTCACGGCGGATGCGACGTCGGCCACGCCCACGGCGCCGACGATTTTCTCAGCCGGCCGCGCAAAGAGTTTCAGCGTCGCCGCCGTGATGACGCCGAGCGTTCCCTCCGCGCCGATAAAGAGCTGTTTCAGGTCGTAGCCGGTATTGTCCTTACGCAGACCACGCAGCCGGTTCCAGACGCGCCCGTCGGGCAGAACGGCTTCAATGCCGAGCACGAGGTCGCGCATCATGCCGTAGCGCAGAACGGCCACGCCGCCGGCGTTTGTCGACATCAGCCCGCCAATCGTGGCCGTGCCCTGGCTGCCGAGACTGAGCGGGAAAAACCGGCCGGCCTCCTCGGCGAGATCGTGCACAGCCGACAAGGTGACGCCGGATTCGACGATGAGACTGTCATTGGCGGCGTCGACCTCGCGCACGCCGCGCATCCGCTCCAGCGACAAGAGCACTTCGCCTTGCGGCGTGGCGCCGCCGACGAGGCCGGTATTGCCGCCTTGCGGCGTGACCGCCAGTCGCGCCTCAGCGCAAATCGCGATTGCGGCTGAAACCTCTTGCGTCGAGCCCGGCAGAAGCAGGATCGGCGTTTCGCCATGCAGTCTGCCGCGCCAGTCTTCCAGCTTCGGCGCGAGGCGCTC
>JAUIEH010000117.1 GCA_030428405.1 Alphaproteobacteria bacterium | reverse complement strand
TGCACACGCCCACAGGCGCGACGGCGTTCGACCACGTCATCATCACGACGGCGCTGGATGAAATCGACAAGGGCCACAATCTCGGCGCGGATGTCGATTTCGTCGCGCAGGCTTGTCGCTGGAACACCTACGTCACCACGCTGTGCGAGGTCGACGGCTGGTTCGACGGTCATCGCGTCGAGGCCTATACCGATCCGCTGACGCATGACGCGCCGGCGGGCCTGCTTCTCTCAGTGCGCCGCGATCCCGCCCCTGCGCGGCGCGAAGCGCCCAAGCATATCTATCTCACCGGGCAATATGGCCACGGCCTCGACGCCGCTCAGCTGAAATCCGCGCTTGCAGCAGAGATCGCCTCGCGCGGCGCCCGGCTCGGCGCGGTCTATTGCCAGAAGCGCTGGAAATATTTTCCGCGTTACGACGCAGACGCGATCCGCGACGGTCTCCTCGCCCGCATGGAGGAGATGCAAGGCCGCGACAATATCTGGTTTTCCGGCGCGACGTTCAGTCACGAGGCTGTCGGCAGCATCGTAGCGTTCAACTCAGAGCTCGCCGCCCGCATCCTTCCCCGACTGTACGACGTTCCCGTGCGGTCAGGCCCGTCTCCATCCGAGGAGCCTCGTCGTGAACCTGTTCCTGCGCCTGCTGATCCATCTCGCGAAGACGCCGTTCCAGCGGCGGATCGGCCTGCTTGACGAATGCATTTCTCGGTTTCGGGTTTGGTTCACGGACCAGGACGCGTTCCGCCACGTCACCAATAGCCGCTATTTCTCGCTGACCGACATCAGCATCATTTCCTACATGATGCGCACGCGCGCCTGGCGCACGCTCTCCAAGCGCGGGTGGGTTCCGATGGTGGCCTACGAAGACATGGCGTTCCGCAAGATGATGCGGGCGCCGCACAAGTTCATCATACGCACGCGCATGCTTGGCTGGACCGACGAATATGTCGTGCTGCGTCATGCCTTTGAGCGCAGGGACAAGACTATCGCTGAAGGCCTGACGGTCGCACGCTTCATCGATAAGAACCGCGAAGTCGTGCCGCCGCCCACCGTGGCCGCGCTGGTGGGCTTTGAGGGCGAGCCGCCGCCTTTGCCGGCTTTCGCGCGCGACGCCATCGCGCGCGCTCAAAATCCGCACGACCTGACCGGCGAAGCGGCCGAAGAAGCCTGATTTCTCGCGCCGCAATCGGTTGTGAAGGCTTTCGATCAGTGGGGATGTCGTCCTAAGCTCTGCGCCGACCGGAGGGGAGCTCTATGGAACAACTTACGCAAACGCTGCGGCAGATCGACAATTTCGTCTGGGGCTGGAGCCCCGTGTCGTTTCTGCCGCCTGTCTTAGTGCTCCTGCTCTTCGGCACGGGCCTCTATCTCACCGTCGGCTTGCGCTTCATGTCGTTCTACCGGCTGCCCGCCGCGGTGATGCTCTTGTTCAAATCGGGCAAGGGAAATGAGTCCGAAGGCGAAATCTCGCCTGCCGCCGCATTGTTCACCGCACTTTCCGCCACAATCGGCACCGGCAATATTGCAGGCGTTGCGACGGCCATCACCTTGGGTGGTCCGGGCGCGGTGTTCTGGATGTGGATGACGGCGCTGTTCGGCATGGCGACCAAATACGCCGAAGCGCTGCTGGCCGTGCGTTTCCGCGAGGTCGACAGTCGCGGCGAACATGTCGGCGGGCCGATGTATTACATCAAGAACGGCATGGGTAAGCGCTGGGTCTGGCTCGCCTGGGTGTTTGCGATCTGCACCGGCATCGCCGCGCTCGGCACGGGCAATCTGGTTCAGGCCAACGGCGTGGCCGCCCTCTTCAACTCCAACATTCCCTTCCCGGACCTGATGGGCTGTCGCGCGACGCTCGTTGAGGAAATCACGACCGGCGCGAACGCGGCGGCTGGTTTCTGTCACGCCGCCTATCCGAATTTCGATCCGATCATCGATCCGGACGCCGTCATGGGCATCCCCGTGCATGCGACCGGTCTGGTCATGGCTGCGCTGGTCTTTTTCGTGATCATCGGCGGCGTGAAGTCGATCGCCCGCGTGGCCAGCGTGCTGGTCCCGGTGATGGCGCTCTTCTATGTCGGCGGCGCAGCGCTCGTCCTGGCGTTCAACGCCGAGCACGTTCCGGGCGCATTGGGCACGATCTTCTCCGACGCCTTCACGGGCACGGCGGCGGCCGGCGGCTTTATCGGCGCAATGTTCGCCGCAGCTATCCGCGAAGGGGCCAATCGCGGCTCGTTCTCGAATGAAGCCGGCCTCGGTTCCGCCGCCATCGCGCACGCCTCGGCGCGTACGCATGATCCCGACAAGCAGGGCACGATCGCCATGCTCGGCACGTTCATCGACACCATCGTGGTCTGCACCATGACTGCTCTGGTGATCCTCACCGCGCCGGCGATCTTCGGCTTTGAAGCGGCAGACGGCACTACAACGGACGTCGCGGTCTGGCAGGCCGGCATCGCCTCAGCGGCCGACGTGACGGCGCAGGCTTTCGGCGCGTCCATGCCAGGCGGCGAGTATGTCGTGACCCTGGGTCTGATGGTGTTCGCGTTCACCACCATCCTTGGCTGGGCGCTTTATGGCGAACGCGCCATGGAGTTCATGTTCGGCGTCGGCGTGATCTTTCCCTATCGCGTCGTCTGGTGCCTCGCCGTGTTCGTTGGCGCAGTCTGGACGAATGATGCGGCGTGGACGGTCGCCTCGATCGGCAACGGCATGATGGCCGCGCCGAACCTCATCGCCCTGCTCGGATTGTCCGGGGTGATCTTCGCCATGGCGCGCCGAGCGCGGCGCGGCGAGAACATGGATATGCGCGGGGATCAATCGGCCGAGTAAGCCGAAGGATCAATCGGGCCGAGGGCGCTCTGCGTCTTCGGCCCGTCGTCCATCCAGCGCCCGGCCATAGCGTGACGGCCTGACGATGACGACAGGTTCGGGCGCGGCGCCGTAATCCTCATCCAGATCAGCCGGCACGTGGGAGCTCGTCACCACGTAGAGCCGCGGCCCCGTACGCAACGCTCCGCTCGGCTGGGGCGGCGACGGGCGAGCGTCAAGATCTGCAGTCAAACCGCCAAGCAAACCGCCTCCGTCGCGATAAACCGTAATGGCGTCGCCTTCAGAGACGACGTTCGGGCTCAGCGTGCTCGCCGGCGGACCAGCGTAAATGCGCACGCCGGTTTCCATGACGCCGCGCGCGTCGTCAGGCTCTTGCGCCGAAACACCGGCCGCAAATGCCGCCGCGCTCAAGACAGCGGTGAGAATTCGGGTCTGAGACATGCCGCTCCGATCCTTGGTCGCTCGAAGCTGGGATGCAAGTCCGCGGCCGCACAAGCATACGCGACCGCCCGGCTGCGCGGCGCGCCCGAACGCCCTAGTCTCGCCGCCAGCGGCGGTCAGTCTCCGCCGCGCTCGCAGAATAAGGGGAAGCCAAGATGCACGCCTTTCGCGCTTTCGTAATCGCCACCCTGAACTTCGTCGCCTTTCTCGCCTTCTTCGCCGCCATCGCCTTGGGCGTGCTGAGCGGCATGCGCGACGAGTTTCTGGTCAATATTCCATACGAGCTGCCCGTCTGGGCCGGCGGGCTGATCGGCGGCTTCGTCGCCTGGATGGCGGCTTCGGTCGTGTTGGGGCTGCTCTTCGTCCTGATCGATATTCAGGACGGCGTGCGCGATCTCATTCGGGTCATTCAGGAGCGCGACGCGGCTTAGTTCAGCGTCGTTTCGCCGTCGATACGCCGTTTAGGCGACGCCGATGCGCGGCGCGCCGCGATCACTTGCGCGCGGCCTGCCAAGCGATCGATCGAGCGTCTTGGTGTTGTCGTGCGCAAGCTCGATGGCCTGCGTCAGAAGCTCGAGCACCTTGATGTTGTTGGCCATGACATGAAGCGCTTCGGGGCGGTCATCCGATGAGATGCGTACGCAGCGCTTGAGCACGTCCGCGCGCAGTGCGCTCAGGATCTCCTCGAGCTTGAAGCCCGACGGATTATCCTCAGATTGAAGAAACCGGGTCATGCGCTATCTCCGAGACTTGCGCGCATGATCCGCGATTACGGTTAAAGCGCGCTGAATTCGGACGTCGCGAATCTGTCAAATCAGGAGAAACCGCATGGAAAAGATCGCGCCCGAAAAGGCTGTAGGCTCGCTTAGTGGCTGGAGCGTCGCTGAGGATCGCGACGCCATCTGCAAGACTTTTCAGTTTGCGGATTTCAACACGGCTTTCGGCTTCATGACGCGGGTCGCGCTGAAGGCGGATTCGATGGACCACCATCCAGAATGGTTCAACGTCTATGACCGGGTCGAAGTCACGCTCGCCACACACGACGCCGACGGCGTGACTGATAAGGACGTCGCGCTCGCGCGTTTCATGGATGAGGCGGCCGGCTGACGAGACCGCACGCTAGCGGCCGCTGTGCACCATCACCATCGTCAGGACGACGCGGGCGCCTTCGCGACCGAGCGCGTCATTGACCGCAGTCTGCAATAAGCGCGCGATGCGCTCGGCGTCGGGAACGTCGCCGCGTCGGTATTGGCGACCGGAATAGCCGATCAACGCTTCGACACACGACGCGCGCACGCGCGGCATATAGTGCTCGGCGCGTTCACGCAGCGCATTGTCGGGGATGTCGAGACCCGCATCGACATGCAGCACGCCGCGCGCGCGGAAATCTTCCGTGACCGTCGCAGTCAGGCCGGCCAGATCGACATAGTGTTCCGACGCTGTTACGCGGCGCCGCGAGGTGTTCTCGCTGCTCGACGAGCTCGACCCGCCGCCCCCGCCGGCGAGGACGGGAGCGCTGAACACACAAGCGGCCAGAAGAGCCGCGGCGGCGATATTGAGAGCGCGCATCATCTGATCAAGATGACCCAAAGCCCTCAAAACCCGGTTAGCGCATTGGCGAAAATGCCAAGCATTCAGCGACTTCCGCCATCATGCGCGGCGTATCCGCCTCGCCGCCCAGCGGGAGAATATCTCGGACAAGACCAACGCCGCGAAAGCGATTCCGACCGACACCGCCATGAGGCGTATGGCTGAGGCCTCCCCGCCGGGCGATTGGAAGAACGCATAAATCGCGCTCGGCAGCGTCTGGGTTTCGCCCGGAATATTGGAGACGAAGGTGATGGTCGCGCCGAACTCGCCGATGGCCTTGGCGAACGCCAGGATCGCGCCCGCAATGACGCCGGGCAGGATCAAAGGCAGCGTCACGGTGAAGAACACCCGCCGCCGCGAAGCGCCGAGCGAGGCCGCCGCTTCTTCCAGCTTGCGGTCCAATGCTTCGATGGAAAGCCGGATCGGCCGCACCATCAGCGGAAACGCCATTACGGCCGCCGCCAGCGCCGCGCCCGTCCAGCGAAACGCGAACACCACGCCGATTTGCGACAACGGTTCGCCCAGCGGTCCCTGCGTTCCAAACGCAAGCAGCAGCAAATAGCCGGTCGCCACCGGCGGCATCACGAGCGGCAAATGCACCAGCACATTGACCAGAAATTTGCCCGGAAATTCCCAGCGCGCGAGCACATAGGCCGTAGCGACGCCGAACGGCAAACTCAACGCTGTCGCCCAGACCGCGACGCGCAACGACAAAGCCACGGCCTGCCATTCCTGCGGATCGAGCCAGCCCATCGCAGCGCCTATTGCGCCATCACGTCGAAGCCCCAGCGCGTGAACACTTCGCGCGCCTGCGGCCCGCGCAGGAAGTTCAGATATTCGGCGCCGGCCGCATTGTTGGATCGATGGGTCATCGCGGCTGAATAAACGATGGGCGCATGCGTTGCGCCAGGGAATTCGCCGATGACGCGCACGCGCGGTTCAGCTGCCGCATCACTCGCATAGACAATTCCCAGAGGCGCCTCGCCTAACGCGACCAGCGCAAGCGCAGCGCGCACATTGTCCGTCTGCGCAACAAATGGCACCGCCGCCTCCCATAGCCCGAGCGCGCTCAGCGCCTCGCGGCCATATATGCCGGCTGGAACCGCGTCGATCAGGGCCATGGCCAGCCGGCCGCCGGCCAACATCTCAACAATGTCCGTATCAGGTGTAATTTCGATCCGCTCAGCGTCGCGGTCGCGCGATATGAGCACGAGCCGATTGCCGAGAATGTCGATGCGCGTGTCGCTTTCGATCAGGCCGGACGCTTCGAGATGGTCCATCCAGTCGGCATTTGCTGAGATGAAGATGTCGGCCGGCGCGCCATATTGGATCTGGCGGGCGAGCGCCGACGTCGCAGCATATGAGGCGCGCAGCTCCGCGCCCGTCTCTTGCGCATATTCAGCGGCGATTTCTTCGAGCGCGTTGCGCAGGCTCGCGGCTGCAAAGACGGTGAGCGCATCCGCGCGCGCCGCCCCTGCGCCCCAGATCGCAAGGACGAGCGCAATGAGCCAAGCGCGCCGGCTCATGCGCGCCGCAGTGCGGACGGTGTGGTCGATGAACGCGAACGGCATGGCTCTCGTCTCAGCGCCGGCGGATCAGCGTTGCTGAGCATAAGCGCGCGGCTCGCGCATTGCTCGGCTCCAGCTGCGTTCGGCGGCAGCCGCGAAGCCGCACCTGCAGAGCTCACAGCGAAGCGAATTCAGAATGAGAGCGAGCTGCGCTCAAGCAGCGAGCGCGCATCGCGAGCGGTAGCGCCATGAATAGTGGTGGAGCCGAGGGGACCAACCACGAACCAAGCCGACGGCTCCGCGCTGCAGAAATTTTGATTGTCCTACCGCTTCGCTGCTTGAGGACGTGGTGGAGCCGAGGGGAATCGAACCCCTGACCTCTGCAGTGCGATTGCAGCGCTCTCCCATCTGAGCTACGGCCCCGAGGTCAGGCAGCGGGTTTTATGGAGGCGCAAGGGCTTGGTCAAGCGCGCCTTTGCTGCGCTCTTCGGTCCCAGCCGGCGGGTCGACCGCCTTGTAGAGACCATTCAATCAGGCATTCAAACGCGGCCATGCTTGGCGCGAGGCGGCGGCGCACGCTAGAAGCACGCCAATTGCGGCGCAGCCGCGCGATCTTGGTGTCCGGCATGTCGATCCTTTGGGCGATCTACGCCTTCTTCCTCAGTCCGATCCTGACCATGCTCTTCTGGGTGGTCATTATCGGCGCGGTCTTGAGCTGGCTGTTCGCGTTCAATGTCGTGAACCGCTCGAATGAGTTCGTGGTGACGATCTATCGAATCACCCAGGCCATCACCGAGCCATTATTGCGGCCGTTTCGCGCATTCATCCCGCCGCTCGGCGGCGTCGACATCACGCCGATCCTGCTCTTGCTGACGATCCAGTTCGTCAATCTCTGGCTCCTGCCGACCGCAATTCGCGCTGTCGTGGGCCTTCCGGGCGCGTAGCGACGGATGGACGCTTCTGGTGTGGAGGCGGCTGAAGGCGGCGTCAGGCTGCGCGTGCGCGCCACGACCAAGGCGCAGGCGGACAAACTCGACGGCGCCGGCGCAGCGGCTGACGGATTGAGGCATTTGAAAGTGCGCGTGCGTGCAGCGCCGGAGGACGGCAAAGCCAATGCAGCAATCTGCGCCGTCATCGCAAAGGCGCTCGGAACGTCGAAATCATCCGTGAGCGTCGAACGCGGCGCGACGGCGCGCATCAAGATCATTCACGCTGAAGGCGACG
>JAUIEH010000116.1 GCA_030428405.1 Alphaproteobacteria bacterium | reverse complement strand
CGCCGGCGCCGGCGATGACGATTTTGGCCTCGTCAGACAGGGCTTCGGCAGTGTCTTCCATCTCGCGCACCATTATCCGTTCTCTGCCGGTTACGCGTCTGGCGCGTTGCGGCCGTCTGATTCTGCGCGCTTCAACAAGATCTTACGGGCGAGCGCGCGGGCGCGAGGATAATCCACTTTCGAGCCGTGGCGCCGGTCCATGGGCACGCGATCTGGGGACAACACGCACGTCACGCCATAATCACTCAGTTGTTCGAGCATGGCGTTCGCTTCCCGAACCCCAATTTTTTCAACAAGACATACAACGCCCTCATCCATTTGGAGGGCGGCGGTGCGCGCATGAGGAGCTTCGGCGCGGATGATCGCTTCGATTTGCAGCGGATAGGCGGCGCGCGCGCCGATATTGATCCGTTCGGCGCACCGGCCAAGCAGGCGCACGCGGCCTTGACCGTCGATTACGCCAGCGTCGCCCGTGCGAAACCAGGCCTCGCCGTCGACGCGGATGCGGGTTTCGTCGTCACCCGCGCCGTTAAAATATCCGGGTAGCACATGCGCGCCTGCAACGATGATCTCGCCCGGCTCGCCATCTGCCGCTTTGAGCGCGTCGAGTTCAGCGCCGGACATCGCTGCGAGCGGCGCGCCCCAATGATCGCGAATAACGCGCAGTCGCGTTTCATCTGTTGGCGGACCGACGAGAAGCCCGCCGCCCTGTGCGGCGATTGATGATGCCTCCTCATCGGCGCCTTGCGCGCGGCGATGTGCGATTGGCTCGGCTTCGCTGGAGCCATAGGCGACATGACAGGCCGTATGCGGCGCAGCTTTTGACCATGCGGCCGCGATGTCCGGGAATACCGGTCCGCCGCCGAGAAAGACCTGCTGCAGGCTTGCGAGCCGGCTGTCATTCTCGCGCGCCTGAAGTGCGAGGCGTTCGCCGAGCGAGGGCGAGGCGATGAGCCCCGTGACTTCTTCAGCGGCGATCTGATCGATCAGCCCTTCGGCGTCGACTTCGGCGGGCTTGCGCACGTCGACGGCGGGCAAAAGCGCCGTGGCGCCCGCCGCCAGGATGGACAGCGGAAACACCGGCAGCGTGCTGAGCCAGCGCTGACCCGGCGCCAGGCCGAGCCCCGCTGCGACGGCGTCCTGTTGTGCGCCGAGGAGCGCATGCGAGCGGACGAGCGCTTTCGGCGCGCCCGTGGAGCCGCTGGTGAAAGTGGCCAGCGCGGGCGCTTCGGGCGCAACGTTGGATAGGTCGTGGGACGGCCCACCCTCCGCGAGAAGCAGTGTTGAGAACGGCGCAACGCCGGAGGTGTGGAACGAAGCCAGTTTCCACAAGGACGGCGTGGCCATGCGCAAAAACTGCGCGGCGAACGGACCGATCATGGCCCGCGGTTCAAGCAGTTCTACTGCGCTCAATATCGTGCGGCGCAATGACTGCGGGTCGGGAAAGACCGCAACGGCGCCCAGGCGAAACAGAGCGATCAGCGCGACGTAAAGCGCCGGCGCCATTGGCTGCACCGCCAGAACGCGCTCGCCCTTCGAAACGCCGCGCGCCGCCAGCCTTTCCGCACTACGCGCGGCGTGCGCTTCGATTTCTCGAAACGTCCACGCGCAGCGTTCGCCGCCTGCGCGCCAGATCAGCGCCTCGGCGTCGGGCGATGCTGATGCGTGAGCGGATAGTCGCGCTGCAAGATTGGCCGGCGCGCTCATCAAAGGTCGCGCCCGAATAACGCATAGCGCCGGATGATGCGGCCGCGTTCGCTCGCCCAGGATGCCGACAAGATGGACGCATGCATGGTTGCGAAAATGACCGAGGACAATCCCGCCTCCCGCGCCGCAGCCATCGCACGCAGCGTCAGCGCTTTGCCGACATCGGCGCCGTGAAGGTCGGGATCTACGGCGAGCGTCTTCAAGATGAGGCTCGGCGCGCCGGGATGACGGAAGCAGAAGATGAAGCCGACACACGCGCCGTCGCGCTCCGCGAGCGTAATGAAGCGCGGCTCAGAAAATGGCTTGACCGGCCGGTAGAGCGTCAGAAATTCGTCCACGGATAAGGTGCTGGAATAAGCAGCGTTCACAAAGGCTGCTGCGCTGACCGCGTACATGACCCGGAGTTCGGCGTCGAACCGGTCAACGCTGAGCGGTCGGAGCGTGACGCCGGCCTTTGACGCTTCGCGCGCAGCAGTCTCCGCGTCATCCCTAGAGGCGAGCGCCTCCGTTTCGACGCTGACATACTCAGCGCAAGGCGCAAATCCCGCTGCTTCGAACGCAGCGACCTCTTCGAACGTGGTCCATGGCTCCAGCGGCATGCGCGGGGCTTTGCCAAAGTCCGTGACCAGACGGTAGGTATGCCAGGTTGAGCCGTTCATTGGCCCAACGACGCGCTTTGCGCTCAACGCGGACAGACGCGTGCAGGCATGACGGAGCAGGCGTGCGCCAGCCTCTTTGTCGACGGCTGCGTAGCGACCGATGCGTGCAACGGCGACGCCGTCAGGATCGCGCATTTCGTCAGAAGTCCACAGCGCACAGCATGCCAAAGCGGCGCCGCTCTCATCGTTAAGACGCAAGGCTTCGCGCGGTCGCTCCAGCGCGCGTTCGGCTTCTGAATAGCGGGGCAGGACGCCGAGATCCTCCTCTGGCCGCCACGGTGCAAACGCGGTCATGGCGCGACCCATGCGCCAGCGCTGACAACGGCGCCGATCAGTCCGAACAAGCCGCCGAGCGCGAGATGCATGACCGGGCGCTCGATTGCGGCGCGGCGGCTGCCGCGGTCGGCGCCCGCCAGTCCGGACAGCGCGCCGGCGCCAAGGCAGAGTGAAATGATCCAAATCTCTGGGCGTCCGCCGAGCAGGGCGGCGAGAAGGCTGGCGGCGGCCGCAATCGCCAATCCGCCCGCGCCGCCCCAGATGACGCCGGCGATTGCTGCGCGCGCAGGGTTGCGCGAATTGGCGCCCATGGCTTCACCCCAGATGAGGCCAAGGCTCGCGGCCAAGGCCAGCGCGCCGGCCGCCGTCAAATCGATCTCCGACAGACGCGATGCGAGGAACGCCGCAAACGTCGCGGGCGCAGCGACCGCGGCGACGGAAGCCGCATCCGGCGCCGGGCGCGCGAAGGCCGGCCGCATGTGGCGCGCAAACAAGAAACCCGCGACGGTTGTCGCGCCGATGGCGGCTATCGGCCAGCCGCCTGCTGCGAACAGCGTGTAGCCGAAGACCACGATGGCCATGAGCGCATCGGTGCGCATCGCCTTGGCGCGGCCGAGCAACCAGGCGCCGATAAGCAAGCCGGCGATGACGAGATTGGCGTTGAACGCCGTAAACGGCTCGCCCGCGCGCGGGCCAATGTTCAAAAAGCCGTCCAGGTGCAATGCCAAAACGAGCGGCAGGAACAGATTGTCGAGACCGCGCCACGACGCGCCCTCGGTCGCTGTTGCGAGGAGCGCCAAGCATAACGCAATCGACAGGCTCGCCGGCTCGCTGACATCCGTTAACAGAAGAACTGGAATGTGGACTGCGAGAAACGCGACGACGAAGAAAGTGACCGAGCCTTCCCAGGTCTTGGCGCCGCCTTGGGGCGCTTCGTAGCGCGCGCGGCCGTAAAACACGCCGGTCAGTGCGGCGAGCGCGTCGGCGACAGTGAGAACCGCGATGGGCGCTACGTATACGACCGGTTCGCCGCGCGCGAAGAAATAGAGACCGGCGACGGCGAGCGCGAAGCAAAACTCGCCCGCCGAGGCGCGCGAGACGCCGTGCAACGCATCGCCTGCGCCGCCGATCAGACGCGGTGCGACGCGCATCGCGATCAGGCCCGCGACGACCACGCCGAACGCGAACGCAAACCAGCGCCAGTCGGGAAACACCCAAGGAAAGGTGAGGCAGGTCAGGCCCATTGCGACGTGAAGGCCCTTGCGCGCAATCTCGGCGTGAATGCGCTCCGTGCGCTTGAGCCAGCTCAGCAAGAAAGCGGTCGCGAAGAAGCCGACAATGACGACAAGCGCTGCGACCGCCGCGATCATGGCGCGGTCTCCTCGACGACGAAGGCTGAATAGAAAAACGCCTTGTCCTGATGATGCAGCTGCGCGGCAATTTCATTTCTTGGAATGAGCAGATGGGCGAGCGCGTCCGGACGCGCGCGCGGCGCCATCATGTTCCAATAGGCAAGCCGTGCACCCGGTGTTGCGGCTTCGGCCAGCCGCTTCAATAGCCCAGCAGAGGTCTCCGGCGTCATATATTCGAATATGTCTGAGAGATTGTAAGCGCTCGGACGAACGCCTTCAGCGCCGAGCGCATCGACTGCTTCCTCCAGCGGAGCGAGGCGCCATTCCAGCCGGTCCAAGCGCGACCGGATCGTCTCGTAGTGTTCTTCGCGCAAGGCGAGCGGCATCGCGTCGCCGAAGGTTCCCCGCAAAATCCAACTTAGATAGGGGTTGTTCGCGGGTTCGAGCTCGACCAATGCGTGGCGCGTACGCGCGATGAGATGGGCGACCGGTCCGCCCTCGACATGATCAAAAAACGCCTTGTCGCGGCCCAATAATCCCATGACAGGACGTGAAAAGAATACCTGAAACAGGAGGCGCCAGCGCAGCGTGTTCCAGCGCTCTTCATAGAAGCGCTCGCGGGCGGCGTGGTCGCGCGATTCGAACAACGCTTCGATGGTTCGCCGACTGTGCACCAGCGGCAAGAGACGAGTGCGGAAGATTCGGAAATAGCGCTCGAACTTGCCGGCGCCGCCGAAGCCCCGCTTTTCAAGTTCGTCGGTCGCCTGATCCCAGAAGGCGCGGTGGACGTCCTCGCGCATCGCAGCACGGCAGGCGGCGTAAAGGCCGAGCCGGCGATCGCTTGCGCGCGCACCGTAAAGCTCAAGAAATTCGCCGTGATCGAGCGAACGATAGGCGGCTTGGCGCAGGTCGAGACAGGCAAGCTGTGGGCGCGACAGGTCGACCGCGATGACCCGCGCGACATCGCGCGTCAGCATTGCAAAGCTGTTGTCGCCGGCAGACGCAATCGAAACGGCGACGCTGTCGGGGCCGAGATTGAGCGCCTCGAGGAGGATGTCGGCGTCTTCCCAGCATTGGGCGTAACGTATACGGTCGAACGCGGCGCGTTCCTCAATCGGTGTTGCGTCGCTCATGTCGCTGCGATCCGTCGGACGATGCCGGCTGACCCGTCAATTTCGATCTCTTCGCCGTCAGTTATCCAGGCGCAGGCGTCAGCAAGCCCCACGACCGCGGGTAACCCGATTTCACGCGCCACGATGGCTGAGTGGGAAAGCATTGAACCGCGCTCGACGACGAGGGCGGAGGCCTGCGCAAACAAGGTCACCCAGCCGGGGTCGGTAAACTCCGCCACCAGAATATCACCGGGATCAAGCGTGACGCCTTTGGGATCGCGCACGACCCGCGCGCGACCGCGCACGACGCCGGGGCAGCATCCCAACCCCGTCCGCGTCGTCGGGTCGTCGGCCTCGCTTTGCTGCGTTTGCGCCGGTACCGGCGCGCGCAGACCGAGCCCGATAGCGCCGACGCTTTCAAACCGGCGCGGCGGCGGGGCGGCGTGCGTAAAACGCTCAAATGCAGCTGCGCGCGCGGCGGCCAGTTCTTTCAACGGCTCGTTCGGGTGTCCGCCATCGCCGGCTTCGATGGTTTCATCGAACGTGAGGAAGAAGACGTCGCGCGGCTCATCGAGTTTGCCCGCCGCGGCGAGCCGTGCGCCCATTTCAAGGAACAAGCGCCGTACACGTCCGAAAACGCGCGTGCGCTCAAAGCGCATATTCTCCCGATCGCGAATGCGCGCGGCGGCTTCACGCGCGGCGCGCTTGACGAGGAAGCGCTTGAATCGGCCATCGACGCGCGCGGCGAGCGCGTCGAGCGGGTCGTTTGCGCGCTCAATCGCGGCTTCGGGCACTTCGGGCGCGGAACGCGAGGCAGCCTCGATCGCGCGGTAAAGCGTGGTCGGATCATCGTTGAGCGTTTCAGATTCGAGCTTCAATTCGGCCATGCATCGATCGCCGAACCGCTCAAGATAGGTGTCCAGCGCGGCGGCGATTTCCGGATAGGCCGCAATCGCTGCGCGCGCGCGCTCGGGATGATCGCTGATCAGGGCCTCGGCGAGGCTGTCATCGGCCGCCGCGACCATGCGGCCCATTTCCATGATGCGGCGCGCGGGCTCTGCGCTGATGACGCCGCCGCGCCCCACTAAAGCCGAGTTCAGATGCGCGCCGTCGGCGTCGTCCGCCCATTTGCCGGAAAGGCGCTTGGCCGCGCCAAAGGCCGCCATGCAGCACAGATCATTGACCAACGGCGGCGTCCAGCCGGTGAGCAATATCTCTTCCAGGCGCCGGTAATCCGCCGTCAGACGGTCATACGAAACTTTGGTAAGGTCCGGGCTTTCAGCAAGCGCTGCATCAACGCGGGCATGAAAGCGATTGACCGCGCGCTTCAGCCCGATGCGCTTTGCGAGCAGTTTGGTCGCCGTTGTCGCCAGCGCGGCGCCGTCGGCCATGCGCCCGAAAAAACCCGCCTGCGGACGTTTTGCCGCTTCGGCCGCAAGAGAGGGCGGCAGCGCCTGGTCGACGCCCATCATCTGCTCCATGGCTTTGCGATTAAGCGCAAAGCCGGGCAAAAGCGCGAGCGCGCGATACCAGTTGAGAAGATTATAGTAGATGCGCCCGTCGGCGAGGCCGATCATATTGTCGAAGACGCGCGTTTCAGACTGAATGCGCTTTGCGCTGACCCCGAGCACGCTGGCGAGTTCTTTGTACACGGCCGAATAGGCGCGCCGGGCGAACGTGAATGTGAGCGGCGTCGTGACGCCGGGATAGCTCTCAACGATGTTTGAGTTATCCCAGAGAATGCGGGTGAGGCCGCCCAAAGTGAGTGTCGTGATGGGCCGCGACTGCAGCAATACGGCCTTGCCGTCAGCATACGCCCACTCAATGTCCTGGGGACTTCCGAAATGGGCCTCCGCGCGACGCGCGAGTTCGGCGATTTCACCGGCTTGTTCCGGCGAGAGAACAGCGGTTTCGCTATCCAGACGCGCATCGATGAGCGCGCCTGCCTGATCAACGCGGTAGGCGTCGCCGGTTTCTTCGCCCGATACGAGCCGATCGCCAAGCCCGCGCACCGCCGCGACCACGGCGACGTCGGCGTCGCCCGAAACCGGGTCCACGCTGAACGCAACGCCAGCGGCGCTGGCTTTGGCCATGCGCTGTAAAATGACCGCCGGCGGGGAAGGCGGGCCGAGCCTGCGCTCGTCTCGGTAGGCTCTGATGCGCGCCGAAAAGCCCGAGCGCCAGACATCCGCGATCCGCTCTGCAACCTCATTGAGCGGAACGTTGAGAAAAGAGTCGAGCTGTCCGGCGAAGGAACTTGCGGCCCCATCCTCATCGACGGCCGAGGAGCGAACCGCGATGGGCGCGCCGTCGGGGGACAGCGTGCGCGCGGCCATCGAAATCGCCGCGGCCACGTCTTCGGCGAGCTTCAGGCCGTCCAGGGCGTCGGCGTCGCCGGCGATGATCGCCTCGGCCTGTTGCGGCGACACGCTTGCATCAAAGGCTTGCGGCGTGACGGCGCACCAGCGCGGCGGCTCGAGACCGGCGTCGGCGAGCGCA
>JAUIEH010000115.1 GCA_030428405.1 Alphaproteobacteria bacterium | reverse complement strand
CGTAACGCGGAAAATATTTCCAGCGCTTCTGGCAATAGACCGCGCCGAGCCGGGCGCCGCGCGAGGCGATCTCTCCTGCGAGCGCGGATTTCAGCTGAGCAGCGTCGAGGCCGTGGCCATATTGCCCGGTGAGATAGATGTGCTTGGGCGCTTCGCGCCGCGCAGGGGCGGGATCGCGGCGCACTGAGAGAAGCAAGCCCGCCGGCGCGTCATGCGTCAGCGGATCGGTATAGGCCTCGACGCGATGACCGTCGAACCAGCCGTCGACCTCGCACAGCGTGGTGACGTAGGTGTTCCAGCGACAAGCTTGCGCGACGAAATCGACATCCGCGCCGAGATTGTGGCCCTTGTCGATTTCATCCAGCGCCGTCGTGATGATGATGTGGTCGAACGCCGTCGCGCCTGTGGGCGTGTGCAGGATCGCGCCGCCCTCGGGGAGCTTTTCGATCTGATTGACCGGCTCGCTGCGGCGCACGTCGATCTCGCCGGCGATTTTCTCCCACAGCCGCTGCCAGCCTTCATCCGGCATTTTCAGCTGCGCGAATAATCCGCTCAGGAACAAATCCGGCGTCGCCCAGCGCAGCGCCTGTTCGGTTGAGATATCCTCCAGCGGGCCATAGCCGATCGACGTGATCGCGCGCAGCATGAAGCGGCGCATGCGCTTGAGCTGATGGCGGTCGAGAAACGCGCTGAACGGCTCTGCGGCGGCGGCGCGAGCTTCCTCGGTTTCCAGGCCGCGACGCATGATTTGCGCGAATTCGCGGCGCGCGCCCAGAAAACGGCCGAGCTCTACGACCATGGGCGCGCCAGGCTCTTGCCGCACGAAATGCATCAGCGGCGCATCATCCATGACCTGACGGCCAAGTGCGCGCTGGCGGATGCCGTAGCGCTTCATCCAGCGATTTGTGATCTTATAGGAGAGCGTCGAATAGCACGTGCCCATTTCGTGGGCCGAGCCGCCTTGCTCGATCGTGTAGGACTTGCCGCCGACACGCTCGCTCGTCTCGAAAACCGTCACATTCGCCGCGCCGCGTTCGACGAGAAGCTTGGCGATGCTGAGGCCGGCCGGGCCGCCGCCGACGACGCCGACGCTGGCGCGCGCGATGTTCTTCATTTCAGACGGTTCCCAACTCCACGGACGCACGTTTCGGGCGCTCTGAAATCATATCGCGTCCAATGCGTGCATGCTAACGCGACGTAAACGCAAATCGATGACTATGTCGGGGGTGAGTGGCGTTACGGCATGGTTAACGGAAAGCGAAAAAGTCAAATGATCGCCGGTGCGCAATCAATGACTGAGCACGACGAAGTGACTGCCGAGATCAAGCGGCAGCAGCAAATACACTTGGTCAATCGTCTTGCGATGATGGCCCAGGTGAACGCCTTCAACGCGACAATCACCACCATCGTCGTCTGGGCGCATGTAAACCATGTCGTGGCGCTCCTCTGGCTCGGACTGATGTATTCCGGCGCCGCGTTTCAGATTCTGAGCTGGCGGCGATTGAGCCGGGCGCCCGAGCCCAAGCGCGTCTCCGGCCGCATGCTGGAGCGCGCAAGGCTGCATTCTCTGCTCGCCGGCGCGCTCTGGGGCGGCACGCTTATCCTGTTCCGTACGCCCGATAATGTCGGGCTCGAAATGTTCCTCGGCGCGATCGTCGCAGGCATGTCGTCGGGCACGGTGATGCTGCTCAGCCCGATCCCCTCGATCAATCGCTATTTCCTGGCGTCCTCGCTTGGCCCGCTCGCCGTGATGTTCCTCATTCAAGGCGAGCTGTTTCACATCGGCGCCGGCGTGCTCGCCATCATGTTCGCCTTCACGCTGAATAAGGCCAGCATGAAGAGCTACGACACGCTGGCGGACATGGTGCGCTCATCGCTTGAGCGCGGCCGGGCGAGAGCTGATCTGGTCGACGCTATTGAATCGACCAATGACGGCTTTGCGCTGCTCGACAGCAACAAGAATGTCGTCGAGGCCAATCTGCGTTTCCGGACATGGTTCGCCAATGTCGAAGACGTGGCCGATGACCCGCCCGAAGGTCGTCTACGGATGGTCGTCGGCGGACGCTGGGTTTACAGCGCGCTGCGTCCGACGACGCGCGGCGGCTTCGTCAGCGTGCATGTCGACGTCACCGAGCTGAAGCGGCGCGAGCAGGAACTGTTGACCGCCAAGCTGCGCGCTGAAGCCGCCGACCGCGCGAAAACGCAGTTCCTGGCGAATATGAGCCATGAGCTGCGCACGCCGCTCAACGCCGTCATCGGCTTCTCGCAGATCATGAAGGACGAGCTTTTCGGTACAATCGGCGATCCGCGTTATCGCGACTACGCCGCTGATATCGAAAAGAGCGGCACGCATCTGCTCGCAATCATCAACGACATTCTCGACCTGTCGAAACTGGAATCGGCCGCCTTCAAGATTTCGCCGGACGAGGTCGAAATTGCGGAAGCCATCAAGTTTGCCGCATCCGTATGCGAACGCCGCCCGGAAAACGCCGAAGGCCGCAAGGTCGAGCTTGAGATCGACAAGGAGCTTCCGCTCCTGCATGTCGATCCGCGCGCGCTGCGCCAGATTCTGATCAACCTCATCGGAAACGCCGTGAAGTTCACGCCGGCCGAGGGACGCGTCGGGGTGCGTACACAGACTTTCGGCGCGGAATGGCTTGATGTCGTGGTCTGGGACGAAGGCATCGGCATTCCCGAAGAAAAGATCGAGACGGTTCTGCAGCCCTTCGCGCAGGTCGAAACGGACTATGCGCGCAATTATCAGGGCTCGGGTCTCGGCCTCGCCATTTCGGACGCGCTGATGCGGCTGCATGAAGCCGAGCTTCTGATCGACAGCGCTGAAGGAGCGGGCACGCGCGTCACGCTGCGCTTTCCGCGCAAGCTCTTCCTGAACGACGACGGCTCGCAGATGGACGCGGACGGTTCGGACGGCGCCGAGGCGGCCTAGGCGGTCGCCGAAATTGCGCGCGCAATGGCCCCGTCAGCCGAGTTCAGTTCACGCAATATCGAGAAATGATCGTGCTCGGCGAGCACCGCCATTGAGCTTGCCTCTGCGAGCCTGGACCAGGCGTAGAAGAGGGACGCTGACTGACGCTCATACTCAGCGCCTTCTCGACCGCCGACAAAAGCCGTGAAGCGTGTTCGCTCGCTGGGCGTCAGCCGGCAAGGGCTGCACGCCTCGACCGAGGCTTCGTCGATTTCCAGGATCTTGTTGAGATAGCTGAGCCGGACGGGTTCCAGATCGTAGACGCCGCTGATGCCGAAGGCGGCCTGCACGCCTTGCAGCGGCGGTTCGCTTTGATCGACCATCAGCATGGCTGCGAGCTGGGCGCCGGCGGAATGGCCCGAAATCGTGATGTGATCGGGATCGCCGCCAAACGCGGCGGCGTTTTCGCGCGCCCAGGTCACGGCGCGCCGGCATTGGGCGACGAGCTCTGCGATCGGCGCATCAGGCGTACGTCCGTAATTCACGATCAGCGTGGCGAAGCCGTGAGGCTTGAGGCCGAGCGCAACGGTAGAGTGGTTCGACTTGTCATTGGCGTACCAATAGCCGCCATGAATGAAGAGGTGGATGGGCGCTTTGGCGCGGCCGCCGGAAGTCGACGGGAAGAGATCCAGCCGCTCGCGCGCGCTCGGACCGTAGGCGATGTCGGCTTCGTGGCGCAGACCCTCGCGCGCAATTGCGCTTTCCTCGCCCCAGGCGGCGGCGATTTCGGGAAAATTGCCGACCTTGCGTTGATTGTCGTACTCGCGATCGAGCGTGTCCTGGTCGAGGTCGCGATAGACGAGCGTCAAGGCGCGCTCCGCTGGTGAGGTGTTGGCGTCGACGCTCAGACTGGCGCAAGCCGGCGCATCCGTGCAACGGCGTTCGCGCGCTTGTTCGCGCAAGCTCAACCGCGTAAGCGTCGACGAGCCTTTGGCCGTTCAGGAGTGCGTCCTCGATGCGAACGATCTACGTCCTGGTGAAATGCAAGCTCGGCGCGGCTTATGACGTCGCCGCGCAGATGGCCGACGACATCGAAGAGGCGGCGTCGGTTCATTCGATCTCGGGCGATTACGATCTGATCGCGCGCTTCACCTTGCCGGAAAGCGACGATATCGGTCGATTCGTGAACACGAAGGTCCACGCCATTCCTGGCATTCAGGACACGAAGACGATGATCGCTTTCAATGCTTTCACGAAGGACAAGGGCATAGGCGGCGACGCGTAGGACCGCGCTCAACTTACCTCTTCGCGCGCCTTGCGTCGACGCGTCAGCGCCTTCTTCACATGCGGCAGGAAGAAGAGATAAATCCCCGACGCCCACAGCAGGAACAGCCCCACGCCGACCGGCAGAAAGACATAAAGCTTCGCCCAGTCGGCGAAGAATGAGCCGTCATGAATCTGCTCGATCAGGTCTGAGCGCCGGTAATTGACGGCGAGGACCTCGGCGGTCGTCAGGTCGAGCTGAACCTCCCAGCGCGAATTCGAAATCAACTTGGCGATATTGCGGCCCGGATTGATGTCGAAGCGGTCGAGATCGTCCCACTCGTCAATGCCGGCTTCCGGGACTGCGCGGGCGGCCTCGAACAAGGCCGCGATCGTCGTGTCGGGCGCGCTCTCGAATGCGGCGCCGCGCTCAGATGGGGGTTGAATCCAGTCGAACTCTTTCTTCAGCATCAACAAGATGCCCGCGCCGATCATTACGAGCAGGACGGGCGCTGCGGCGAGCGATATCCAGCGATGCGCCGTACGGAGAAATTTCTGCGCTTTCATCAGCGCAAGAGAGCCGCGCCGGCGCCTGTGGTCAATGCAATGCGCGCCAACGCCGAATTGGGTGCGATGAATGTTGCCTTCCTTCGTCGACGCGCGCTTGTGGCCGGCTTCGCCGCCGCGCTAGGCTCGATGCATCGAGCGAAGCCAACCTGCTCGCATCGGGAGCTGCGCGTTGCATCATGTCCGCGCCGCGCTCCGCGAGCCTGCATGAAGAGGGAGCTCTCAGATGAGAGTATGCGCGAGTGTCGCCTTGCTGGCGGCGCTGTCTTACGCCGCCGGGGCGATCGCCCAAGATGAAGAAGACGAAGGGCCGATGTCGAGCGGTACATTCGCCGCTTTCGAGCTTCGCAATATCGGGCCTGCGTTCACGTCCGGCCGTATCGCCGATATTGATCTTCATCCGGATGACCCGGCGACCTGGTATGTTTCGGTCGCTTCGGGCGGCGTCTGGATGACAGAGAACGCCGGCACGACCTGGACGCCATTATTCGACGAACAGCCTGTCTACTCGATCGGCTGCCTGACGATCGATCCCTCCAATCCTTCGACCATCTGGGTTGGAACGGGCGAGAATGTCGGCGGCCGCCATATCGGCTGGGGCGACGGCGTTTATCGTTCAACCGACGGCGGCGCGAGCTGGGAGAACATGGGGCTCGAGAATTCCGAGCACATTTCTCAGATCATCGTGCATCCGGAAAACTCGGACATCGTCTGGGTGGCGGCGCAGGGACCGCTTTGGTCAAGCGGCGGCGATCGCGGCCTGTTCATGACGACGGACGGCGGGGAAACCTGGGAGAACGTTCTTTCCGCCGGCGAGTGGACCGGCGTCACCGATGTCGTCATTGACCCGCGCAATCCTGACCGGCTCTACGCCGCGACCTGGCAGCGCCACCGTAATGTCGCCGCCTATATGGGCGGCGGACCGGAAAGCGGCGTGCACATGTCCGACGACGGCGGGCGCACCTGGACGGAGCTGACCAACGGCCTGCCTGACGGCAATATGGGCAAGATCGGCCTCGCCATCTCGCCGCAGCAGCCCGACGTGATTTACGCCGCCATCGAGCTCGACCAGCGCGAAGGCGGGATTTATCGCTCCGAGGACGGAGGGGCGAGCTGGGAGCAGATGTCGGAGACGGTCTCCGGCGGCACAGGCCCGCATTATTATCAGGAGCTGTTCGCCAGCCCGCATCATTTCGACCGCATCTATCTGGTCTCGAACACGTCGCAGGTCTCAGACGATGGCGGCGCGACTTTCCGGCCGTCCAATACGGCTGACCGGCATGTCGACGACCATGCCATCGCGTTTCATCCGACCGACCCGGACTACATCATCTACGGCTCCGACGGCGGGCTCTATGAGAGCCACGACAATGAGGAGAACTGGCGCTTCATCTCGAACCTGCCGGTGACGCAATTCTACAAAGTCGCGCCGGATGATGCCGAGCCGTTCTACTTCGTGTACGGCGGAACGCAGGACAACTCGTCACAGGTCGGGCCGTCGCGCACCGACAGCCGGCACGGCATCGTCAATTCCGACTGGGAAATCACGCTGTTCGGCGATGGTCACGGCCCTGCGGTCGAGCCAGGCAATCCTGACATCGCCTATTCTCAGTGGCAGCAGGGCAATCTGGTCCGCGTCGACCGCACCAGCGGCGAAATGGTCTACATCCAGCCGCAAGGCGCGCCGGGCGATCCGCCGGAGCGTTTCAACTGGGACGCGCCCGTGCAGGTCAGCACGCATGACCCTGCGCGCATTTTCTCCGCCTCGCAGCGTTTATGGCGGTCGGACGACCGCGGCGACACCTGGACGGCTTTGTCCGGCGATCTCACGCGCAATGAGGACCGCATGCGCATGCCGCTCATGGGCCGGCAATGGTCCTGGGATGCGCCGTGGGACCTCTATGCGATGTCCAACTTCAACACGATCACCTCGGTCGCTGAGTCGCCGCACAATGAGAACGTCATTTATGTGGGTACGGATGACGGCCTCATACAGGTGACGCAGGACGGCGGCGAAAACTGGCGGCGCGTCGAAGTCGGCACGCTGCCCGGCGCTCCGGACAGAGCCTATGTCAATGACATCCGTGTCGACCTGCATGACGAGAACACCGTCTATGTCGCGCTCGACAATCACAAATATGGCGACTACGCGCCTTATCTCTATCGCTCGACGGATGGCGGCCGGCGCTGGACGTCGCTCGCCGAAGACCTGCCGGAAGACCATGTCGTCTGGCGGCTCGCGCAAGACCACGTCAACCCGGCGCTGATGTTCATCGGCACTGAGTTCGGCGTGTTCTTCACCGTGGATGCGGGCGAGGAATGGATCGAGCTGCCCAGCGCGCCGACGATCGCCTTCCGCGACGTGCAGATTCAGCGTCGCGAAAATGATCTGGTCGCGGGCAGTTTCGGCCGCGGCATCTTCATTCTGGATGACTATGCGCCGCTGCGCGAAGTGACGGCGGAAGCGCTGGAGGAAGATGCGCTCTTATTCGCTGGTCGTCGCGCCTATTGGTACCATGAGGGTCACGAGCTTGGCTTCGAGTCGGTTGGTTCTCAGGGCGACAATTTCTTCAGCGCGCCCAATCCGCCGTTCGGCGCAACCTTCACCTATTATCTGAACGAAGGACTCCAGACGCTCGAGGAAATTCGTCAGGAGGAGGAAGAAGAGGCGAATGAGGCGTTCGAGGACACGCCGTTCCCGGGCTTTGACGCCATCGAAGCGGAGCGCCGTGAAACGCCGCCGGAGATCTGGCTGACCGTTCGCGACGCTGACGGCGAAGTCGTTCGACGTGTTGCGGGCGAGGTCGGCGCAGGCTTCCATCGAGCCACTTGGGACCTGCGTTATCCGCCGGTCTCAGCCGTGGGCGCCGAGGCGGGCTATCCGGAAGATGAGCCGCAGGGTCATCTGGCTGCTCCGGGCA
>JAUIEH010000114.1 GCA_030428405.1 Alphaproteobacteria bacterium | reverse complement strand
GTCCAAAAGAACCGAGATGCGTTGCTCGATCGCATGATGGACGGCGTGACCCGCAAGAACCTCGAGCTGCGCGTAGAGCGCGGCGATCGGAAGTTCGGCTTCATCTATACTGTCTTGGACAAGCGCACAGGCGAAGTCGTCGATCAATGGCCGCACGACGTTCTGGTCGCGCGAATGCCTGACAACGATTTTGCTCGGGGTCTGCTCGTCGATCAGACGGCGTAGTATCTAAAAATTGCGTAAGCTGTTCTGCGTTCCGCTTCAGGAGGAACGTCGATTTTCGCTTGTCCGCGCTCGTTCTTTTTTAACCTTACCGATCCATGATCCGTATCAGTCAAATGCTGTCGCTGGCACGTGGGTTGCTGTGCGGACAGTGAGCGAGGGCGCGCGTGTGCGTGGCCGGATCGAGATGAGGCGAGGAAACGGCCATGACTTTGAGCGTTCACACCAACAAGTCGGCGATGGTCGCGCTGCAGAATCTAAACAACACCACTCAAGGTCTCAACGAAGCGCAAACTCGCATTAATACTGGTTTGAAAGTGGCCGGCGCGCGTGACAACGCCGCCGTCTTCGCCGTTGCACAGAACATGCGCTCCGATGTCGGCGCGCTCGACGCGGTCGGCATGAGCCTTGATCGCGCCAAGTCCATCGGCGAAGTCGCTATCGCAGCTGGTGAGTCGATCTCCGATCTTCTCGTCCAGATGCGCGAAAAGGTGACCGCCGCGCTGGACCCTTCGATCGACACTTTCTCGCGCCAGGCCTATGACGCCGACTTCAAATCGCTGATCGACCAGATCAGCGTCATTCTGTCGAATGCGGAGTTTGACGGCGCCAATCTTCTGAACAACTCGCTCGGCACCGGCATTCAGTTCATCGCCGACGCGAACGCTGCGCGCACGATCACTCTGAAAACACAAAACCTGTCTTTTGGCGGAGCGAATATCACGCTGGCGGCGACAGCTTCGCTCGGCACAGTGACGCTCGCGCAAGCAGCCTCAACGGCGATCCAGACCAGTCTGGACAATGTCAACCAGGCGCTCGCCAATCTTGGCTCGGATCTGAAAAAGGTCGAGGCGCACTCGAACTTCGTGCAGAAACTGCAGGATTCCCTTCAAGCCGGCGTCGGTTCTCTGGTCGACGCCGACATGGCGGTGGAATCGGCGCGATTGCAGGCGCTGCAAGTGCAACAGCAGCTCGGCGTGCAAGCGCTTTCCATCGCCAATTCTCAGCCGCAGATCATCCTCAGCCTGTTCCAGGGCTAAGTCTGACGCTATAATTGCGACGCATGCTGAAGCGGCGCGCCGGAACCGGCGCGCCGCTTTTGCGTCTATCGTTGTTTGACTACGAATTGAAACCAGGTTGGTGAACAGATGAATGCGCGGTCCGCCATGCGAGCCGCGCAAATATTGTCAGATCTGACGGGGCGACCGGATTCGGCCGCGCGCGCTTACGCCGCGAAACGATGTGTCAGGAGCGACTGCAGTGCGCGGGCGTCGAGACGCTCGGGATTGCTGTCGGAAGCGTAGCAGAAATCGTCCGCAACGGCTGCTGCGCCCGCGGCCAGCCAGGCCTGATAGATGTTCGGGTCAAAGCTTGGCGTGATGACGTAGCGATCATCGAGCTCGACGGTGGCGCGGGCGTCATCGCCGGGCACCATCACCTCGTGGAGCTTTTCGCCGGGCCGAATGCCGATGACATGATGCGGCAGATCCGGCGCCATCGAGCGGGCGAGATCCGTGGTCCGCATGGACGGCAATTTGGGAACGAAGATCTCGCCGCCTTTGGCGCAGGCGAGGGTGGACAGGACAAAGTCAACGCCCTGTTGAAGAGTGATCCAAAACCGCGTCATGCGTTCATCCGTGATTGGCAGGCTTTCAGCGCCGTCTTCGATCAGCTTTTGGAAGAACGGCACGACGGAACCGCGCGAGCCGACGACATTGCCGTAGCGAACGACCGAGAACACGGGGCCGTTCGCGCCGGCCATCGCTTTGGCTGCAGCGAAAATTTTGTCCGAGCAGAGCTTTGTTGCTCCGTATAGATTCACGGGGCTGGCGGCTTTGTCCGTCGACAATGCGACGACGTTGGAGACGCCATGTTTGATAGCGGCGCGCACGACGTTTTCGGCGCCGAATATATTCGTTTTGATGCACTCGAAGGGGTTATATTCCGCGATCGGCACGTGCTTGAGCGCGGCGGCGTGAACAACGACGTCCACGTCGCGCATCGCCATGTCGAGGCGGTCGAAATCCCTTACATCGCCGATGAAGTAGCGCATGCATTCGTGTTCGGACGGCGAGATTTCCTGCGCCATCTCATACTGCTTGAGTTCGTCGCGGCTGAACACGATCAGCTTGCGCGGGGTGAACTCCTCTAGAACCGTCTTTATGAAGCGCTTACCGAACGAACCCGTGCCGCCGGTGATCAGGACGACCTTGTCGTCGAGATTGATGCGCGGGGCGCGAAAGTCATGGCCCAGAAACAATCCATCCATCGCGCCGCTCGAGCGCGCGCGCTTTTTCGGTGCTGCGCGGCTGGTGCGCGTCGCCGAGGCGGCGGAACGTTTGCGGGGGCGAGCGGCCATGCAGGTTCTCCTTGCGTCCATCCCTGAATGGCCGATGCAAGGTTAATCTGAGGTATCGAAGAGGCGCGAATATTGGGCTTTCGCCGGCTTTCGTTACGTCTCGTCAACAATAAGTCTTCATTCTTGCGCTCGTACTCGCCGATCCCGGCTACGGAGCGCCGACATGAAAATCGCCGTCATCGTACAGGCGCGAATGAACTCAACGCGTCTGCCCGGCAAAGTGTTGGAGCCACTCGGCGAAGCGACCGCACTTGAGCGGTGCCTTCATCGCTGTATGCAGATACCCGGCGCAGACGCCGTGGTCTGTGCAACGCCCAGCGGCATCGAGGATGATGAAGTCGCCGCCGCTGCCCTGCGCGCCGGCGCTTTTGTCGTGCGCGGATCGGAAGAGGACGTGCTCGCCCGCTACGCGCTCGCGGCCAAGGCGGTCAAAGCTGATTACGTGATGCGGGTGACGAGCGATTGTCCGTTTGCCGACCCGGCGCTTTGCGGCGAGGTCGCAGATTTGTTCTTTGCCGAGAACGCGGAATATGGCTGCAACAATATGCCTGCGCTGTTCCCGCACGGACTTGATTGCGAAATATTTTCCGCTGACGCACTCTTCAAGGCCGCGCGCGAGGACGACGATCAAGCCTCACGCGAACACGTCACCGCCGGCATGCGCCGGCGCGCAGGTGGTGGCGGAGCACGGTTGATCGGTCCGGGAGGCGGCGTCGAGCGCTTGCGCTGGACGCTTGATGCGCCTGCTGATCTGACTTTCTTCCGCGCCGTTTTCGCGTCGATGGGGGAGGCGGCTGCGCGCGCAAGTTGGCGCGAACTTGCTGCGTTCTGCGGCGAAAACCCCGAAATATCCAACATCAACGCGCATCTCGTCGATGAGCGCCGCCTTCAGGCTGCGCCGGCCATCGCGCGCGCGTGATCAAATCGGGAGAATGATCCCATGACCGCCGGTTTTCTTCCGTATGCCCGTCCGGTCATTGACGAGGACGATATCAACGCCGTCGTCAGTGTCCTGCGTTCCGGCTGGCTGACGACAGGCCCAGAAGTCGAAGCATTTGAGCGTGAGCTCGCTGCTGCGACGGGCGCCCAATATGCCGTGGTCTGCGCAAATGGCACGGCGGCGCTGCATTTGACCTGTCTGGCGATGGGCATAGGCTTTGGCGAAAGGGTGATCGTGCCGAGCCTGACATTCCTTGCGACGGCGAACGCGCCAAGCCTGTGCGGCGCCGAAATCGTGTTTGCCGATGTTGATCCGCAAACAGGGCGCATGACGCCGAAAACGCTGGAGGAAGCGTTCGCGCGTGCTGGCGGCGCGGTCCGCGCAGTTTTCAACGTCCATCTCGCCGGTCCTTGCGAGGATGTTGCCGCGCTTGCCCAGATCACTGAACGTCATGGCGCCGAGCTGATAGAGGACGCCTGTCATGCTCTGGGAACCAGCTACACGTTTGGCGGCGATAAGGAAGGCCGGATTGGTGATGCGCGCTTCTCACGCGCGGCGTGTTTTTCTTTCCACGCCGTAAAAACCATCGCCATGGGCGAAGGCGGCGCCATTACGACGAATGATGAATGTCTCGCGCGCGCCATGCGTAATCTGCGCAATCACGGCATGACGCGTGATGCGGCTTCGTTCACCCAGTCTGATGAGGGATTTTCCGAAGGCGGCGCGGTTAATCCGTGGTACTATGAAATGAGCGCGCCGGGATTTAACTACCGTGCCACGGATATTCAGTGCGCACTCGGTCGTTCGCAGCTCGTGAAGCTGGAGCGTTTTACCGCCAAGCGTTCAGAGCTGAAGGCCGCTTATGACGAAGCTCTTGCGGCTTCAAAAATCGGCGCCAGCGCTCCGGCGTCGCGCGAGGATTGCGCGCCTGCCTGGCATCTCTATCCCGCGCGTATAGATTTCAAGTCCGCCCGCATTGATCGCGCAGAATTGATCTCAAAGCTCGCAGATGCGGGCATCGGCGCTCAGGTCCATTACCTGCCGGTGCATCGTCAACCGTTTTACAAAGCGCGCAATCGCGATCTGAAGCTTCCGGGCGCGGATGCCTATTACGCCGAGACCCTCAGCTTGCCTCTATTCCCATCCATGACGCGCGAGGACGTCACCTTCGTCGTCGACGCGCTGGCGGCGGTTTTGTCGAGCAAGCGCAAGTCATCAGTGCGCAAGCTCACAGTCCCCAAACCAGCCGTCGTTGCGTCGCGCGGACCTGAGGTCGTCATCCGCTCCGATGCAAGCGCCAGCCTGGGCGGCGGTCATGTCATGCGTATGCTGACGCTGGCCCGCGCTCTGACGCGGCGCGGCGCGACTTGTCGTTTCGCCGTCAACGAAGAAGCGAGCGAAGCCGCGCCCGCATTGGCGGCGTCACCGTTCGATGTCGCAACGGTGACCAATTTCGATGATGTTGAAGAATTCGAAGCGGTGCTCGGCGACGGCGCCGATATCGTCGTCATAGACCATTATGGTCTGGATGCGGTTTATGAGCAAAAACTGCGCGACCGCGCCGGCGCCATTGTTGTTGTCGACGACCTCGCTGACCGCGACCACGACGCAGATCTTATCATCGATTCAACACCGGGCAGGGCGCCGGAGGATTATGGCGCGCGCGCGCCCGGCGCCATCCTGCTCGCCGGACCGGCTTTCGCGCTTTTGCGCCCGGAATTTGCTCTGTGTCGGGACCAAGCGCTTGCACGGCGTGCCAACGAACGATCGGCGCGCCGCGTGTTCGTCTCGCTAGGGCTGACGGATGTAAACGCTGTGACGGCGCAGGTCGCAGCCGCGCTTGAGCAGCGCGATTTCGAATTGTCATTCGACGTTGTAACGCCGGCCCGCGCGCCGAGCCGACCTGTCATCGAAGAACTCTGCGGTCGTGATGAGCGCTTCCGTATCTTTGAGGCCGACGATGATCTGGCTGATTTGATGGCGCGTGCGGATCTGGCCATCGGCGCAGGAGGCCAAACAGCGCTCGAACGCGCCTGTCTGGGCTTGCCGAGCGTGCTCGTCATTCTTGCGGACAATCAGCGCGCGATTGCGCGCGCGCTTGCCGAAGACGGCGCCTGCCGTGTTGCGACGCTCGAGGACGAAGCCGAAGGCGTGGCGACCGCTGTGGCCATGCTGGCGCGTGACGCCGGCGCGCGGCGCGCAATGTCGGAACGCGCAGCCGCGATCGTTGACGGAAAAGGCGCAGACCGTTGCGCGGACGCGATTCTGAGGCTCGTTTCGTCTAAGGAGAAAGCCGCGTGAGCCTCGCTGCGGTCAGCGATGCGTCCACAGAGTGGTGGGCGCGCCCTCGCGTCGTGGGCATTGTTGTCGACACGCCTGGCTGGTTTGATCCGTTCGCCGAGCGGCTTGCGCGCGCGCTGAATGCGGACGGTGATATGGCCCGCTGCCTCCGCGACGCCTCGCAGATCGCGCAATGTGATGTCGTCTTTTATCTAAGCTGCTTGAAACTGACGCCGCCTGAGACCCTGGCGCGCAGCCGTCGCAATATCGTCGTGCACGCGAGCTCGCTTCCCAAAGGCCGCGGATTTTCGCCCATGCCCTGGCAGATTCTCGAGGGCGCGCAAACCGTTCCGCTGACGGTGATCGAGGCCGGCGAGGGCGCTGATGAGGGACCTGTCCTGCTGCGCGATGAGATCACCTTTGAGGGCTGGGAGCTGCATGACGAGTTGCGCCATGCGCTCGGCTGCAAAGTGGTCGATATGTGTCTGGCGTTCATGCGCGCTCCCGAGCCGATCGAGGGGGAGGCGCAGAGCGGAGAGACGAGCTGGTATCCGCGCCGCCGGCCGGCTGATAGCCGCCTTGATCCGTACAAGACCATCGTCGAGCAGTTCAATTTGCTCCGTATCTGCGACAATGAGCGCTATCCTGCATTTTTTGAGCTACGGGGACATCGTTACGCCCTGAAAATAGAACATGTCGGCGCTGCGCGCGAGGATTGAACGGGAGCAAGAGCGTGAGCTTTTCAATTGCAGGGCGCAGGATCGGTCCCGGCTGTTCGCCATATGTCATATGCGAACTGTCGGGCAACCATAAAGGCTCGCTAGACCGTGCACTGAGGATGGTGGAGGTCGCAGCGGGGACGGGCGCGGATGCGATCAAGCTGCAGACATACTCCGCCGACACGCTGACAATAGATTGCGATCGCGACGATTTCCGCATTTCCGGCGGGTTGTGGGACGGTCGTACGCTCTATGATCTTTATGCCGAAGCAGGCACGCCGTTTGACTGGCACGATGCTTTGTTCGCGAAGGCAAAAGAGCTTGGCGTGACCATGTTCTCTACGCCGTTTGACGAAAGCGCGGTGGAGCTATTGTCCGCCCTCGATGCTCCTGCATACAAGATTGCTAGTTTTGAGGTCGTCGATCTTGAGCTGATCGAGTGCGTGGCGCGCCAAGGCCGCCCGATGATCATTTCGACGGGTCTGGCGAATGAAGCCGAAATCGGCGAAGCGCTGGAAACCGCGCGTTCAGCGGGCGCGCGCGACATCGCGTTGTTGCATTGCGTCAGCGCCTATCCTGCGCCGTTCGAGGACGCCAATGTCGCCACGGTTGTCGATATCGCCAAACGCTTCGGCGTCGTGTCAGGATTATCCGACCACACGCATGGCACGGCGGCTTCCGTTGCTGCGGTCAGCCTCGGCGCTTCGATCATAGAGAAACACTTCACCCTGGCGCGCGCCGATGGCGGGCCGGATGCTGCATTCAGTCTGGAGCCTGACGAGTTCACGACGCTGGTGCGCGACTGTCGCGACGCCCACGCATCAATCGGCCGGCCAAACTATGCCGTTAAGGGATCAGAGGCGGGAAATGTCGTGTTCAGGCGATCTCTTTACGCCGTCGCCGACATCGCAGCGGGAGAGGCGTTCACGCGCGCCAATACCCGCGCCATTCGGCCGGGATATGGCTTGGCGCCCAAGCATATGCGCGCTGTGCTCGGCGCCAGCGCGGTGCGCGATATCGCGCGCGGCGAAGCGTTGTGCTGGGACATGCTCGATCAGGTCCCCGCGAGCGCTGCGGAATAATGCTCCGTTAACCACGCTCCTTAAGCCCTTCTGCACACGAGAGTGCTGAAATGGCGTGGATAGGAGCGTTCAGATGAACGGGTT
>JAUIEH010000113.1 GCA_030428405.1 Alphaproteobacteria bacterium | reverse complement strand
AATTTCACCCGCCGCCGCACGATGTTCGGCGAGCGCGAGCGCAGTGCGTTCGGCGCGAACGCTGGCGTCGAAAAACGCAATGCCCACATCGACATAGCCGCTGGAACCGATGCCGCGCACGGAAACGGTCGCGGACTCGCCCGTTTCGGCCCAATGCTGCTCGATCGCCTCGAACTGATCAGGCAGCGCATGCTGCGCTGATGAGCCGGCGCCGCGCCTAATGTTGCGGCAGACATCAAGCTGGTCATCGCAGAATGGCAGGATCAGGTAGGGCCGCGAGGTCGAAACGTCGAACGCTGTCACGCCATTTCCGGAATCGACCACGACGTCCGGCTCGCCGTCATAGTCGAAATCCATTTCGTACATGTCCCTCACGCCGCCGCGGCCGGTCGCCTGGCCCTCGGAGCCATCGATGCTGAGCCAATAATCGCCGCTTGCTGAAACGATCTCCGCGACAACCATGCGCCCGTCCGACAACGTCAAACGCGCCTCTGAATCCGGTCCAGGCTGTGCGCTCGCTGCACTCGCCACGAAAATTGCGGCGGTCGCCGCGCTGACAAAACGGAGCATTTATGCGCCCTCCAAAACCACGCTTGATGTTCACCGAAATTATTTTCGTTGAATTGCGGCGCAAGCATGATCATCAAGGCACGCAAGCAAGACATTTTCGTGAAGAGGGGGGTTGAGCTTTAACCCTTCCTTGACCCGAGACAGCGAATGTGGTTCTCACCCGATTACGCGCTCACATTCCGGGCGCGCCGCCTTCCCCGCCGCATGTCGCGGCGACGGACGCCTCCTAGACCAGCGACACCCCGCTAGAGCCACGCGCCCGTACGCAGTCCGTCAACTGTTTACGCCACGCGGGAAGCCGCGCTCCAAGAGTCATACATGCCTGACACGTCGGCCGAACTTCCGGAAATCGAAACCCTGGAGATGATGACGCTCCAGGAGTTGAAGAAGCGCACCCCCGCCGAATTGCTCACTTTCGCCGAGCAGCTCGAGATCGAGGGCGCCTCGTCCATGCGCAAGCAGGACATGATGTTCGGCATCCTGAAGGAGCTCGCTGAACGCGGCGCCGAAATCGGCGGCGAGGGCACGCTCGAAGTTCTCCAGGACGGTTTCGGCTTTCTGCGCTCGCCGGAAGCGAACTACCTGCCCGGCCCCGACGACATCTATGTCAGCCCGTCGCAGATCCGCCGCTTCGGCCTTCGCTCCGGCGATACGGTCGAAGGACTGATCCGCGCCCCGCGCGACGGCGAACGCTATTTCGCGCTGGTCAAAATCGAACAGATCAATTTCGAAGAGCCCGAGCGCGCGCGCCACAAGGTCCACTTCGACAACCTCACCCCGCTCTATCCGAATGAGCGGCTGATCATGGAGATCGAGGACCCGACCCGCAAAGACCGCTCGGGCCGCGTCATCGACATCGTCGCCCCGCTCGGCAAAGGCCAGCGCGCGCTGATCGTCGCGCCGCCGCGCACGGGTAAGACGGTTCTGCTGCAAAACATTGCGCACTCCATCGAAGCCAATCACCCGGAATGCTTCGTCATCGTTCTGCTGATCGACGAGCGCCCGGAAGAAGTCACCGACATGCAGCGCTCCGTGAAGGGCGAGGTCGTGTCGTCGACCTTCGACGAGCCCGCCACGCGCCACGTCGCCGTCGCCGAGATGGTGATCGAAAAGGCCAAGCGCCTGACCGAGCATGGCCGCGACGTCGTCATTCTGCTCGACTCGATCACCCGCCTCGGCCGCGCCTACAACACGGTCGTGCCCTCTTCCGGCAAGGTCCTGACCGGCGGCGTTGACGCCAACGCGCTGCAGCGGCCCAAGCGCTTTTTCGGCGCCGCGCGTAATCTCGAAGAAGGCGGCTCGCTGACCATCATTGCGACGGCCCTGATCGATACGGGCTCGCGCATGGACGAGGTTATCTTCGAAGAGTTCAAGGGTACGGGTAATTCCGAAATCATCCTCGACCGCAAGGTCGCGGATAAGCGCATCTTCCCGTCCATGGACATCGTCAAATCCGGCACGCGCAAAGAAGAGCTCATCGTGCCGAAGGACCATCTCTCGAAGATGTTCGTCCTGCGCCGCATCCTCGCGCCCATGGGTACGCAGGACGCCATCGAGTTCCTGCTCGACAAGCTCCGCCAGACCAAAACCAATGGCGAATTCTTCGAGTCGATGAACGCGTAAGCGCTTGGCGTTGTACCAATCGGTCTAATGAGCTTGACTGTCGCTGACCAATAAGGGAGGCGGCCCATGTCGATCACGCTCTACCATGCCCGTTTCGCGCGTTCGTTCCGTGTACGCTTGATGCTCGAAGAGCTCGGCCTGCCCTATGATCTGCGCTGGACGGCGCTGAATCATGGCGATGTCGGCGGCGCTGACTACAAGGCCGTCTTCCCGCTTCAGAAATTGCCTGCGATCGAAATCGACGGCCGCGTGATGTGCGAGTCGACCGCCATCATCGAATATCTCGCCGCGACCCAGAAAGACGGCGCCTTCGCCGCCAAGCTCGGTGACGACGATTACGGCGAATATCTGCAATGGCTGCATTTCGGCGAGGCTGGGTTCGGCCCGAACCTGAACATGTTTCTCGGCCACACCTTCGTTTTGCCGGAAGCGCAGCGCAAACCTGCGATTGCTGAATGGGCCTGGGGCGAATTGAACAAGCAGTTCGGTTTCCTCGCCCAGGCGCTCGACGGCCGCGAATATATTCTCGAGCGCGGTTTCACGGCGGCGGATGTGTCGCTCGGCTATCCGATGCTGATGTCGAAGCTCGCGCGCCGGCTGCCGACCGCGCCGCAGGCCGTGCAGGATTATTTCGAGCGGCTGAAGTCGCGCCCGGCCTGGCAACGCGCGTCGGAGGCTGAAACGGCGGACGCCTGACGCGCGCCCGCCGTCCCTCACCCGCTCAGCGCCTAGCCCGCCTCGTCTTCCGCCGGCGGAGCCGCCACCAGCTCGGGCGAGCTCGACCGCGGCACATAGCGCAGGTTCCAGAAGATCTGCGGCTCGGTCCACGTGCCGTCTTCCTGGCGAGTGCGCCAGTCGCCCCAGCTGTGCAGCTCGCCGTTTTCGGTCTGTTCCCAGTACCAGCGCTGAACGCCGATATCGCCGTTCTGCGTCGTCTGCGGCTCGGTCGTCAGGACCATGCGGCCGTTCTCATCGAGTTCGCCGGTCAGCGTGATCGTGCCGCCCCAATTGCCGACCCAGACCTGCTGCCAGCGGCCGTCCCGCAAGGTTGAGCTCAACGATACGCCGCCATAGCGGAAATCGGCGTTCGGACCGCGATAGCGGTCAGTCAGCTGAGACCAGTGCTGCCACAGCGTGCAGCCATTATTGATCCGCTCAATGCGGTCGATGCCCTGCACGACCCCGGTTTCGTAGTCGAACGCCACCCAGTCGCCGACCCAGAAGTCGAAGTCTGTGGCCGGAGACTGGCTGCACGGATTGACGAATGGCGCGTCCGGGTCGGGCGTCTGCTGCGCCAGAGCGCCCGACGCGCCGATCAGCGTCGCTGCGAGTGCAAACGCAATGTTTGTTTTGTTCATCTCTTTCGGACCTGGCTCTTGTTTCAGCGAGACCGGCGCTGGCGCCGATGCCTCTTTGTTTCCTGGTCCGAGCGCGAACCGCCAGAGGCCGACGCGGCGCGCGGGACGGCGCGCGCCCTTCCTGGGATGAAATCGACATCTCGCGTGACGAAAGCGACGGGCGCTCGCGCGCTTCAGCGCCATTGCGCGCTAGACTGCGCGCTCTGAGCAGACTTGCGAGCGATCATGAAAAGTTTCGCCGACTGGTTTCCCGAGATCGGCGCGCGCATCAATCCGCGCGCCTTCGCCTTCGCCGCGCTGATCGGCGTGACGACCTGGATGTGTCTTGCGGCGTCGTTCGGGACGGCGGCCTTTGTCGACGCCTCACGCGCGGGTCATGAAGGCGCCACGCTCGCGCGCGCCTTCGGCGCTTACGCGCTCGGTTTCGCACCGTGGCTCGCGCTGACGCCGGCCCTGTACACGCTCGCCCGCCGGCAGAGCCGCAGGCGCCACGGCCCGGCCCACGCTGCGCTCGAAACGCTTGGCTGGGCAGTCGCCGCCTTCAGCTTCATCTTCGCCTACACCGCGGGCGTCTATCCCGTTCTGATCGGCTCAACGACGCAACAAGTGCTGAGCAATTTGCGGCTTCAGGACTGGTCGCCTGACGCCTTCATGTTCATCTCGGCTGTTCTCGCCGGTCGCGCCGGCGCCCTCCGCCCTGACGCAGATGAGGATCGCGCGCGCTTTGCGTCTCCGGCCGCGAAGCCGCGCCTAGTCGTGCGCTCCGTGGACCGGACAGACTATGTCCCGGTCGCTGATATTCTTGGCGGCTGCGCGCAGGGAAACTATGTCGCGCTCATCTGCTCAGATCGCGAAATTCTGCATCGCGCGACAATCAGCGCCCTGCTCGACGAGCTGTCTCCATACGGATTCGTACGGATTCACCGTTCCTATTTTGTTCGACCAGAGAGCGTTGCGGCCATTTCGGCGCGCGGCGCGCGTTCGCGCGAACTTGTGCTCAGCACGGGCAAGCGGCTCCCCGTCAGCGACCGATATGCCGACGCCCTCGCCGCAGCGCTGGATCAACCGCTCCCCGCCACGCCCGGCTTAGAACCGGAACGACGCTGAACTCAGCCGCCCCGGCAAGCCGCGACGCCGGCGGCAGTGTCCTGTTCACGTTCGAGCGCGCGGCGCGCGCGGTCGGCGCGGTCGGAGCCGATAATGTCGACGCCCATCTCAGCGATCTCGCGGTAGCGGCCGTCATCGCCCGATTGCTCGATCTCACGGTCGATGGAATCGCGACCGCCCAGCGTGCCGAAAATGACCGGTACGCCGCGCCGCGAAAGTTCGCTGAAAAGCTCCGGATCGGGCGTGCGGTTTCCGGTCCATGCGACCAGTCGCGAAACGCCGACTCCGGCGTCCTGCAAGCGGTCGAGGTCGCCGATGCGGTCGATCGACGCCGAGATCATGATGCGCCGGTCCAGGCGCGCCATCCGCTCGACCGCGCGCGGCGTGTAAGCGATCAGGATGACCCGGTCGACGGCGCGTGCCGCTCGCACGGCGTCGACGACGTCTTCCATCAGGCTCAGCTCCTTGACGTCGAGCTGTAGGATCGTGCGGCCCGCAGACCATGTCAGAACGTCGTCTAGGCGCGGAACGGTGAAGCGCGTCTGTCCGCCGCGATAATCCGTCAGCCGGCAGTTGCGCAGCGCCGACCATGTCGTGTTTTCGACGAGCCCGTTGCAGGTCGTGCCGCGGTTGAGGTCTTCGTCGTGCAGCAGAACGAGGACGCCGTCGGCCGTCGCGCGCACGTCGATTTCAAGCAGCGCATAGCCGTTGGACAGCGTGCGCTCGAACGTCTCAATGGCGTTTTCCGGATAGCCGCGCGCCGAGCCGCCGCGATGCGCCGAAACGAGCGTGACGTCTTCCTGATGCAGACAATCCAGAAAGCCCGCCAATCCCCCCGGCCCGGCGGCCAAAGCGAATGGCGCAGCCGCCTCGCCCGATGCGCCGCTGTCGATAGCAGCGCCATTGTCGGCGCTCGACACCGTGGCGTCGTCGCACGTGGAACAGATTAACGCCGCGAAACCAATCAGCGCGGCGCGCCCGATGCGCCTCACCGCAAATGCTCGTTCATGAAGCTCAACGAGCGCTCGCGCGCCGTCGCAGCAGCGTCGGCGTCGTAGTGCTGGCCGCCGACCCGCGCGAACGCGTGATCGCACTCAGGATAGAAATGCAGCGTGGTCTGAGCATGACCGTCGAGACCGCTGCGGATCGCATCCTGGGCCTCGGGCGGCACGAACTGATCCTTGCCGGCCACGTGGAGCATGAGCGGCCTGGAGATGTTGTCCGCCTCGCCGAGCATGTCCTGGATGCCGACGCCGTAATAGCTGATCGAACAATCCACATCCGTGCGCGCCGCCGTCATGTAGGCCAACTTGCCGCCGAGGCAGAAACCGACCGCGCCGACCTTGCCGGTGCAGGCTTCGTGTCCACGCAAGAACGCGATCGAGGCCGCGATGTCGTCGACGCCTTTGTCCGCATCGAAGCCCTGCATCAGTTCGAACGCGCGACCCCATTCCTGTTCGGTGTTGTCGGTTAGAACGACATTCGGCTCCTGGCGCCAGAACAGGTCCGGGCTAAGCGCGACAAAGCCCTGTTGGGCGAGCCCGTCGCAGATGCGCCGCATCTCGGTGTTCACGCCGAAGATCTCTTGAATGACGATCACGCCCGGCCCCGTTCCGTCGAGGCCAGGACGGGCGAGATAGCCGGAGAACGATCCGTCCGGCGTAGCGATTGATGCAGTGACAGCGCTCATGCGGTTTTCCCTTCGCGTTCGGCGGCGGGAGCCTAAAGCGGGATTGCTTCACGTGAAACCCGCCCCCCGCTGCGGGCGCGGATATGGCGCGCGCGGAGGAACGCATTATTCTCGCGGCGATCCGCCCTGAAAGGATGCGCCATGAAAGTCTCCGTGAATGTCGAATGCTCGCCTGAGGAAGCGCGCGCCTTTCTGGGTCTGCCCGACGTCTCCTCTGTCAACGAGCTTCTGGTGAACGAAACGCGCGCCCGCTTTGAGAAGAATCTCGAGCTGGTCGACCCGGTCGGCTTGATGCGTCAGTGGACGGCGATGGGCGGCGCAATGACTGATCAGTTCATGACGATGATGACGCAGGCCGCCCGCGCCGGCGCGGGCGAGGACGAGAACGGCGAGACGTGAGTGGCCGCCGCCGACACGATTTTCGCGCTCGCATCCGGGACCGCGCGCAGCGCTGTCGCGATTATTCGCGTCTCCGGTCCTGACGCGGAAAGAGCGCTCAGCACTCTCGCCTCAACGCCCGCGCCTGCACCGCCGCGCCGCGCCGTCATGCGCACGCTGCGCGGGCGCGATGGTGCGGCGATCGATCAGGCGCTGGTGTTATGGTTTCCCGGTCCCTTCAGCTTCACCGGCGAGGACGTCGCCGAGTTTCAAGTGCATGGCGGCGCAGCGATCATTCGGGCCGTGAGCGACGTGCTTGCGGCGCTCGGATTGCGGCCTGCAGAGCCGGGCGAGTTTACCCGAAGGGCCTTCGAGAACGGCCGGCTCGACCTCACCCAGGCGGAAGCTGTCGCTGATCTTGTCGACGCCGAAACGGACGCGCAAAGACGCCAGGCGCTGCGTCAGCTCGACGGCGAGCTGGGCGCGCTCTATGCCGGCTGGCGGGAACGCATCATCGAGGCGCTCGCGCTTCTGGAAGCCGAGATCGACTTCCCTGACGAAGGCGACGTGCCGACGGGTCTTGCTTCACGTGCGACGCCGGCTCTGAGCCAGCTTGCAGCCGAACTCGCCGAACATCTGCGCGATGACCATCGTGGCGAGCGCATTCGCGAGGGCTTTCGCATCGCCATTATCGGCGCGCCAAATGTCGGCAAATCCTCGCTGATCAACCGCCTCGCCCGGCGCGACGCCGCCATCGTCACGGACGTGCCTGGCACCACGCGCGACATCGTCGAAGCGCGGCTTTCGCTGGGCGGGCATCTGGTCATCATCCAGGACACGGCGGGACTGCGAGACACTGACGACGTCGTCGAGATAGAAGGTGTTTCGCGCGCGCGACGGGCGGCGCAAGGCGCTGATCTGCGCATCGGCGTGGCGGATGCGGGTCGCCCCGAGACGCTCGCTGAAGCGATCAACGCGCTCAACGGCGGCGACGTCTTATGGATCAATA
>JAUIEH010000112.1 GCA_030428405.1 Alphaproteobacteria bacterium | reverse complement strand
CGCCTTCTGGTTCCAGCGATGGTTCGCGGACCCCATCATGCTCAGCGCCATGCGCGAAGCCAGTGGCGAGGAGATCGTGCAGGGCCAGCAATAAGCGCGCGCCGATGCAATCGCAGTGATGCGCGCCTTCCGCTTAAGCGTCAGCTTTGGTCCAGATGGCGAGTTCGTTGCCGCACGGATCGACGAAGTGAATGCGCCGGCCGCCAGGAAAGTCGTGTCGCGCGACGATTTCGGCGCCGGCGCCCGTTACGGCCGTCTCTGCGGCCTCCAGGTCATCGCTATACAGAATAACGAGCGCGCCCTCGCGTGAGGCGACCGCGTGCGGGTTGAGGCCCGCCGACATGCCCGCGCCGAGAATGTCGGCGTAATTCTCGCCGTAGTCTTTGAAGCTCCAGCCAAAGGCCTGTCCGTAAAACGCTTTCATGGCGGCCAAATCCGGCGCAGGCAGCTCCACATAATCGATCTTCATGCGACCGGTCCCCTCTGAATGAGTGGGAACAATACATGAACAAATGGCCTTGTCGAGTCTTCGCCTGCCGGCTGTTTTCCGCGCCTTAACCGAAGGGCAGGCGGAGCCAGGCCCGCGCCGAGGTCGCTTCGAAATACTGTGCGTCGAACATATGTATACGCATATGCGCCGCGGAGCTGCGCCGCATAGGCGCTCAATTCAAAATCGTCCTTAAGCGGTCAGTCTGCGCGCGCTCATCTCTTCGAAGTGCGGGCGGCATATCTCGACGATGGGGAGGAGGTCGTCGGGCAATTCGTGCGTGCTCGGCTTCCAGGGCGCAAAGCCGGTCGATTTTTCAACCGAGGCGTACCAGTAAGGCGCCCAGATCCCGTCGGATGCGCGCTTTCCGGCCGGCCAGGACAGCATGGCCTCATCGAAAGCAATGTCTAACGCTGAACAGAGCTTGCTCAATATCGCGCGCGGGTCCTGACGCAGATCGCGCGCATCGATGACGGGCGGGGCCGCGCCCTGGCGGATTGAAATCTCGTCATAGAGCGCGCGCTGACGGATGAAGCCGAGTTCTTCAGCGCCGGGTTTTTCGCGCACGGCGGCATAGCTCGCCGCGACGTCGGCCGGGTCGCGGATCAAGAAGAAATGCCGGCAGCCATCCGTCCACGACATGTCGGCGTCGTCCGGCATGTGCTGGCTCATCTGCTTTTGATAGAAGAGCGGCGCACCGTCCGGCGCCGGGCCGGCGCAAGCGGCCGCCACTTTGGCGCGGTCGGCTTCGCATGCGCTGATGACCTCGTCCCGGCCCGGATGATCATGACCGGTCTCGACCAGATAGGCTGCGTAAAACGGCTCGTCCCAGACCGCGCAATCAGGCCGGTTCTCCCAGGCGCGCATCAGTGCCGTGGACAGATTGCGCGGCCCCGACCAGCCGCAAATGCGGATCGTGTCCTCGCCGCTCATGCGCCGGACCGCACGTCGGCCCATTCCGGATGCTTATCGAACTGCGCTTTGGCGAACGGGCAGAGCGGGATGATCTTGTAGCCGCCCGCGCGCGCATCCTGCACGGCTTGCGCGACCATCGCCTGGCCGGCGCCCGTGCCGCGCAGCGCGTCCGGCACTTCCGTATGATCAATGATGATCTGCAAAACCCCCGCGTGGGAATAGGTCATCTCGGCTTCAGCGCCATTCGCGCGAATAACGTAGCGGCCCTTATCCGCGCCGTCCTCGCGTTCGACTTGAAATGTGGAATCTTGAGCCATCTTCTCGCCCCTAGGCCTCGGTCACGCCGGCGTCTTCATCCATCAGTGCACGGTAATGGCCCTGAAGGCGCTTGGTGACAGGGCCGAGCGCGCCCGCGCCGATTGTACGGCCATCGACTGTGGTGACCGGCGCCAGGCCGGCGAATGTGCCGGTGACGAAGGCTTCGTCGGCTGAATAGACCTCGCTCAGGGAGAAGCGCTTCTCAAAGCACGGAATATTGTGGCGCCGGCACATCGCCAGGACATTGGCGCGCGTAATGCCGGTCAGGCAGTAATCGCCCGTCGACGTCCAGACTTCGCCTTTGCGCACGATGAAGAAATGCGTCGAGTTGCACGTCGCCACGAAGCCGTGCGGGTCGAGCATCAACGCTTCGTCCGCGCCGGCTTTGGCGGCCTGAATGCAGGCGAAGATGCAGTTCAGCTTGGAGTGCGTGTTGAGCTTGGGGTCCTGCACGTCGGGATAGCCGCGCCGGACATGGGCGGTGAAGAGGCTCAGCCCGTTCGTGGTGACGGAGGCGGCGGCGGTCTTCCACTCGACGATGATGACCACGGTCGGCTTGCCGATCGTGACGCGCGGGTCCTGATACGGCGTGGCCTTGATGCCCCGCGTCACCATTAGACGCGCATGCGCGCCGTCTGTCATGCCGTTGGCTTGCGCGGTGGCGTAGAGAGCGGCCGCAATCTCTTCGCGGCTCATCCCGATATCCATGTCGAGCGCTTTGGCGCCTTCGAACAGGCGCTCGATATGGGCGTCGAGAAAGACGAACTTGCCCTTGTGCAGGCGCAGTCCTTCCCAGACGCCGTCGCCGAGAATGAACCCGGAATCGAAGACCGACACGGTGGCTTGTGCGCGCGGCTTCAGCTCGCCGTTCACCCAGATTTTGATATCTGCGTTGCGCGGATCGTCTTGAAAGACGTGGCTTCCTGTTCCCATGGCCGGGAAGCTAATCGGTTTTCGCGCCAATGTGGATAGGGCCCGCCGGGCAAAGCGTCGCGCCGGTTCAGCGCGCCAGAATATCGGCCTGCGCGGGATGTCGCTCAAACCATGCCGCGACGTATGGGCATTCAGGAACGATCTTCAATTCGCGGTCGCGCGCGAGTTCGACGGCGCGTTCGGTCAGCGCCCCGGCGATGCCGCGTCCGCGCGCATTTTCCGGCGTATAAGTTCGATAGATCGCCATGACGCCGGCGGCGACGCGATAATTGAGCTCGGCCGCCGCGCCGTCCTCCAGCTCGACATAGAGCCTGCCGCGACCGGCGTTCTCACTCATCTTGATACGCACTGCAACGACCACGATCCGTCGCTCTCCTGTGTTTCACATCGGCACACGGACTGTCGGTCACGCGCCGGCTGATGGATCTGCTCACGCCGTCTACGCCGAAAAAGCGATAGGCGTCAGCATAATAATCGCCGCGATTGCGCGGCCTTCAGTTCAATCCGACGCCTTCGGCCTGCGTCTTGCTCCTTCCTCTAGCGAAAGCTCGAAGGAGAGGGCCGTTGGCCGCAAGAAGCGCCATACGCCGCATTCTGATTGCATCAGCAGCCACCGTCGGCGTGGCCGTCGCTGCTGCGACGCCCTCCGGCGCGCCGCCGACCGTGGAGACGCCGTTCTGCGCCGTCGACCGCGCATACTGGGCGACGCAATGCGACGCTGCGATCACTGAAGCCGCCGCGATGCGCGCCCGCGCCCAGTCCGAAACCGCCTCAGCTCGTTTCCTCGCCCGTCGCGGCGGCAACTGGCGCATGCTCGAAGACGCCGAGCGCGCCGCTCTTGAGGCCGCGCGCGCGTGTGCAGGCGCTGAACGCTGGAGTGATGCGGCGTTGATGGCTGAACGCGCAGGCGAGATCGCCGGTTCCCGCGCCCGCGCCAATGGCGCTGATCCACGACCGGTTTCGCTCGAGCAGCGGCCGCAATGCACCGGGCGCTCGCAAGCGCGGGTGCTCGAAGAGCGCGCGTTTAGCGCCTATCTGCACGCCGCTCGTTCAGCCGCAATTTCGCGCGCGACCAATCCGGTTTGTCTCATTGATGGCGTAAACGCCGCCTCAGGCGCAGAGCGCAACGAAGCTGACCGCCGCTGCGCCTGGCTGGCAGCGGCCGCCGCCGAGCGCGCCGAACGTGGCGCGCGGGCGCATCGCGCCGGTGGTGATGCGCGCGCGCTGGAAACAATGACTACGGCGCTCTCCGCGCTCGACGAAGCGCGCGACATCTGCCGCGGCAATGCCGGCGCCGACGTCGCCATGGTGCGTCAGGCGCTCGTCGAAGCGATGAGCGAGATCCGAGGCGACGAAGACGTCAGCTCAACCGCAAGCGTCGAAATTCGCCGGCCGCTTCTCGAAGAAGGCGGTCGCGGCCTCGCGGAACTCCTCCGACTGGAGGGCGGCGGCGAAGAGGGCACCTTCTTCTGCCATGCGCGCCCGCTTGGCGTCTCGGTCTCCGGAGATGAGGCGCTTGGTGTCGCGGACGGCGCCGGGAGCCTTGGCGGCGAGAGCGACAGCGCGGGACCGCGCCTCATTCAGCAAATCGGCCTGCGGGAAGGTCCGAGCGACTAATCCGTACGCGACGGCTTCGGCCGCGGTGATCTTCTCACTCAGGAACAACATCTCACCGGCGCGCGCGCGTCCGATCCTCTGTGGCAGGAGGAGCGAGGAGGCGGCTTCCGGCACGAGCGCGAGATTGACGAACGGCGTCTGCAGGAACGCATCGTCGGCGGCGTAGACCAGGTCGCAGTGCAACAGCATCGTAGCCCCGACGCCGACCGCGAGACCGTTGACGGCGGCGATGAGCGGCTTTTCGGCGTCCACCAGCGCGCGCAGAAATCTGATGACGGGCGTTTCGTCATCATCGTTCATGCCCGGCGGTGCGTTCATGAAGTCGAGCATGTCGTTGCCCGCAGTGAAGGCGGAACCGGCGCCGACGAACAGAATGGCGCGGATATTCGGGTCGCTCTCGGCCTCGACCATTGCGTCGGCCAGGCGCGCATACATGGCGTGGGTCAGCGCGTTTTTCTTGTCCGGCCGGTTGAATGTCAGCGTCCGGACGCGGTCGGCGTCCTCCACCAGCACGTGCTCGACGGCTGTTGCGACATCGCTCATCACGCCCTCCCTAGCTTGACGTTGACGTCAACGTAATGTTGCGACATTAGCGCGCGCTCATGCAGTTGGCAACGTCGCTTCGACGAGTGGTTTGTCAGCAAAGACGCGCCAGAAAGACATCGACCTCGCAGCGCGCCGCACCTCGCCGCCGTCGCAAACGCTCGGCGATTTGGGCCGGCGAGCGCGTGCCGCCAATCGCCACTTCGCCCGTGCCGTAATCGATGACCAGGGTTTCGGCGTGCTCCAGAATGTCCATGCCGAGAACCATGGCTGGCGCTGAGATGTTCAAAACTCTGAACACGTGCAGGTCGGCGACGACGACGGGCGCGCGCAAGAAACGCGTCTGACCAAGCCGGAGATTGCGCATGACGGCGACTTCGCCGCGCACGACCGTTTCACTCGCACCCAGAATATCGGCGTCGAAGCGTCGCCAGTCTCGCCAGCGCTGTGCGCCGATCGCATCGCGCAGCGCCGGATTGCCCAGCGTGGCGTCGGCGCCGGTGTCGATAATGGCGGCGATGTCTAGATCGCCGATGCGCATCGTCGTTTGCGCCAGACCAGAGCTTAGGACTTGAGCGCCGTCTGATGCGCCGCCGCGTTCTGATCCGAGCGGCGCGCCGCTTTCGCCGATTTCGACCGTGTCCGCATTGAAATCAAAAGCGACGCGCAGTCCGGCGAGCGCGTCGACGCCGAGCAATCCATAAGTGCTGCCGAGAATGTGCTGATTGACGACCGGCGCTGCGACCGCGTCGAGCCGCAATGCGCCTGCTTCCAATCGATCCAGCATGACGATGTCGACGATGGCGGGCCCCGTCACGCCGTCAATCTCGCGCCGATGATCCGTCACAAGACCGAGCTCTTGGGCGAGGCGCGGCGAGACTGAAGTGCGGTTCGCGCCGGTGTCGAGGATGAAGTCGAACGGGCCCTGGCCGTTAATGGTCACGGCGACGAGTGGGCGGCGATAGGGGTCGCTGTCGAGTTCGACCAGGACCGGGCGCGCATCGAAGCGGTCCGCGGCGTGCGCGAGCGGGAGCGCTGCAAGCAACACCGCGAAAAGCCCGGCCGCCGCGACCCAGCGCGCGCGTCCGGAAAGCGAAGAGTGTGGCATGGCGCCTCGCTGATGGTGTTGCGCGAGGCTAACGCGGCTGCGCGCCCGAGCGCCGCCGTCTTGCGACCAACGCTCACGGATAGGCGGATATGACGCTGCGGCAACTGACCACAACTACATCCGGCTCGAATTGTACTTTAGTCGCGTTCTAAACTGCGTGCGGTTCCGACACGCATCGTTCAAAGCCTAAAGGAGCATGCGATGAGCCTTCGCATCGGCGACCTCGCCCCCGATTTTTCCGTCGACACGTCAACCGGCCCGATCAGTTTTCACGACTGGGCCGGGGCGTCCTGGGTGTTCTTTTTCAGTCATCCCGCTGATTTCACCCCGGTCTGCACGACTGAGATGGGCCGCACAGCGCAGCTTTCGGCGGAATTCGAGAAGCGCAATGTCAAACCGCTTGGTTTGTCGACGGATAGTGTCGCCGAGCATGTCAAATGGATCGGCGACGTCAACGACACGCAAAACACGGATCTGCAATTTCCAATCATCGCGGACGCCGATCACAAGATCGCTGCCGCTTACGACATGCTTCATCCCAATGAGAGCGATACAGCCGCCGTGCGCTCGGTGTTTATCATCGATCCGCAAAAGAAAATCCGTCTCATGATGACCTATCCGATGAGCGTCGGACGCAATTTCGATGAGATATTGCGCGTCATCGACGCGCTCCAGACAGGCGATGCGCATGGCGTCGCAACGCCGGCCGACTGGACGCCGGGAGGCCGCGTCATCATTCCGCCGTCTGTCAGCAATGAGCAGGCGAAAGAGAGTTTCCCGCAGGGGTGGGAAGAGGTGCGGCCCTATCTTCGCTTTACCGAAATTGGGCAAAGCTAGTCGGGCGTGACTTGCAAAGCGGCCGCTTGAGGGGTCACCTTCAGCGGCCAGCGCACTCTCACGGGTCCGAAGGGGACTGTCGTGGATTTCGACGCACTTTTGTTATCGCGGCTTCAGTTCGCGTTTGTCGTTGCGTTCCATATCCTGTTTCCGGCTTTCACGATCGGCCTCGCGGCGTTTCTCGCCGTGTGCGAAGGGTTGTGGCTGCGCACGAAAAAGGACGTATTCAAACGTCTTTACCTGCATTGGGTGAAAATTTTCGCGCTCGCCTTCGCCATGGGCGTCGTTTCCGGCGTCGTGATGTCCTATCAGTTCGGCACCAATTGGTCGGTCTTTGCAGACCGCACCGGCTCGGTGATGGGGCCGCTGCTCGGCTATGAGGTGCTGACGGCGTTTTTCCTCGAAGCGACCTTTCTCGGCGTCATGTTGTTCGGCTGGAACAAAGTCGGGCGCACGCTGCATTTCGTTGCGACTTGCGCCGTCGCGGTCGGCACGTCGATTTCAGCGTTCTGGATCCTCGCCGCCAATAGCTGGATGCAAACGCCGGCCGGATTCGCGATCGACGCCGATACAGGCAATTTTTATGCGACCGATTGGCTGGCGGTCATTTTCAATCCGAGCTTTCCCTCCCGCTATGCGCATATGATGCTGGCCGCGTTCATCACGACGGCCGCCGTCGTGCTCGCCGTAGGCGCCTGGCAAATCATCCGTGGACGCATCTCGGAGCCGACAAAGTGGCAAACGCGCATGGCCGCCGGCACGCTCGCGGTTTTGATGCCGCTGCAGATTTGGGCGGGACACTGGTCAGGCGAAGTCGCCCATGAGCACCAGCCTGCAAAGGTCGCCGTCATCGAGGGCTGGTGCGAGACCGCGGACCTGCAGGGCACCGTGCTCATCGCCTGGCCCACCGATAATGAATGCGGCTTGAGCGGCCTCACTGTTCCGGCTACGAGCCCGTTCCTCTTCGCTGGCGCGCATGGCCCGCTCGAAGGGCTGGACGCCTTCGCCG